>NZ_JBEYWX010000022.1:0-128011 GCF_040644655.1 Streptomyces sp. NPDC046931 | reverse complement strand
GGGCCCCGCCCCCCCCCCCCGCCCGGCGCGCCGGCCCCCCCCCGGGCCGGGGGGGGGCGGGGGGGCCCCCCCCCACGCCGGAGGGTTGGAAAGGGGGCGCTGCGGGCCGCTCGTGGAGGCTCGCAACGCCCCCGGTCATCTACCTGAGGGGTACTCAGGAAGACTTCGGGGCAGGCTGGGAGTTGACCTGAGCGGTCACCAGGGCCGAGAAGGTGGTCAGCCGGGTGTAGACACCCGGGTAACCCGCCTCGGCGCAGCCGTTGCCCCAGGAAGTGATCCCTGCCAGGACGCCCCCGATGAGCAGGGGACCGCCGCTGTCGCCCTGGCAGGTGTCCACGCCGCCGGAGGTGTATCCGGCGCAAACCATGTCGGACTTGACGAAGTCCGAGCCGTAGGAGCTCTTGCAGCCGGCATCCGACACGATCGGGACGGTGACGGTGCGCAGCTGGTTGGAGGAGCTGCCGCTCCCGGAGGTGGCGCCCCACCCGACGATCCGTGCGGTGCCGCCGGCCGCGTACACGCTCGTCTGGGAGGAAGAGAGGTACGGGGCCGTCGTGTACGGCATCGAGGTCGACAGGGTCAGCACGGCCACGTCGTCGCCGTTGGTGGCGTCCGTGTAGTCAGGGTCGACCCATATCTTGCTGACCTTGCTGACCGTGCCGTCAGTGCCGTTGAGGTAGGTGCGGCCACCGACCACGCGGATGCCGCGGGTGGTCTCGCCGACCATGCAGTGCGCGGCCGTGACGACCTTCCTGGCCGCGACCAGGGTGCCGCCGCAGAACTGGTCACCGGAGGCGTCCGTGATCTGCATCATGAACGGGTACGCGGTCGTCGTGGTCGTCGTGCCGCCGACGATCGGCTGGGGCGCGGCGACCGCGGCGGTGGCGCCGAGCAGCGCGGTCGTGCCCGCGGCGGCGGTCGCCAGGGCGGCGGCGACGGACCGTCTTGCGCGGCTGAGCCCGAACATGAGTCTCCTCAGGGGTTGCCGGTGGGGATCGCGCGGGTGGGTGATGCACATCGGTGCCGGCCCTTCCCGTTCGAGTGGACGTCGAGCGGAGCGGGGACCGACCCCGGTGTGCCCGGCGAGCGGCACGCCTTTACGCTAGAAGCCGGGCGGGTCTCCCCCCAATGAGGGAACCCCCTAGGGGAGTTGGGCAGGGAAAACCCTCGGTCTGCGCGCGTAAACCGGTGGCACGGCACATAGGCCGAATCCGGTCAGGCCGTGCGGTGCCCCGCCGCCAGCCGCACGATGTCCACCCGGGACCGGATGCCCAGCTTGCGGTACACCCTGGTGAGAGTGGCCTCCACGGTCTTCACGCTGATGAACAGACGGGCCGCGATCTCACGGTTGGTCGCGCCCTCCATGACCAGCGCGGCCACCTGCCGTTCCGTCGCGGCCAGGGTGTCCAGGGCCGCCGCGGCCAGGGGCGGCTGGGCGGCTCCCGTGACCACGGCCGTCTCCACCTGGCGCAGCCACGGCATCGCGCGGCAGCGGCGGAAGAGCCGGGCCGCCTCGTCGTACGGCGTGGGGCCGGGCTTCTGGGCGCGCAGGCCGGCCAGGGCATATGCGGCGCGCGCCTCTTCCAGCCCGTAGCCCAGTCTGGCCAGCCGGTCCTGAGCCGACGTCAACTGGCGTTCCGCAGCACCGACTTCCCCGCGTGCGGCCCGCACCAGCGCCTCGGCCCGGTCCAGCACCGCCAGCACGCTCTCCCGTCCGAGCCGCAGCGCACGGGCACGGGTGGCGTCGATGACGTCCTGTGCCTCGGCCGGCTCCCCGATGCGTACCAGCGCTTCCGCGAGGTCGCCGTGCCAGCGGCCCCGGGCCGGGTCGGTGACCCCGAGTCCCTCCTCCAACTCCCGGACCCGGCGCAGCGATCCCACCGTCCCCGCCGCGTCCCCGGCCACCAGCTGGGCGTGCCCCAGGGCGGCAAGAGCCCGGGACAGATACAGCACGTCGCCGTCCTCCTCGGCGCGTCCCACGGCCTCCCGGGCCAGCGTCAGCGCCCGCTCCACCTCACCGCCCGCGGCCTCCGCGAGCGAGGTGAGCATGGCGCTCGCCGCTTCTCCGATGCCGGTGTCACGGGCGAGCCGCAGGCTCTCGCGCGCCAGGTCGAGGGCCCGGCCGCAGTGCCCGGAGCGCAGTTCGGTCTCGGCGAGCCCGCGCAGGAAGTGCACCTCGGCCTCGACCATCCCGCGCCGCCGCACCTCGCGCAGCAGCCCGCTGATCGTCTTGCGCGCCTCGGCCAGCTGGTCGCTCATGATCAGCCAGCGGAACCGTGCGGAAGCCGCGCCGTTGTGGTCGCACGCCACCCGCGGGTCCTGCGGCTCCTTCAGCGCCCGCTTGATGGTCGCGGGCGCGTCCGGATGCCCCATCAGGATCTCGGCCTGCGCCTGGAAGGCCAGCGCCAGCAGCTCGTTGCGCCGGTCACCGGCCCGCGCCGCGAGATCCGCGGCGAGCGCCCCCTCCGCCCGGGCCCGGTCGAAGTCGCCCTCCACGAGCAGCGCCCGCCAGGCGAGCTGGTAGTGCACGAGGGCGAGCAGCCGTGGATCGTCGCCCGCGTCCGAGAGCGCCTGCGGGAAGACCGCGTCGACCTCCGCCATCGCGTGTCCGGCGGCGTCGATCACGACCATCCACGCCCGCACCCGGTCCGCCGGTTCGGCCGCCTGCGCCAGCACCTCGTGAGCGATGTCCCGCGCGAAGTCCGTCTCACCCGCCGTGAGCGCGTCCTCGGCCGCCTGGAGCCGCCGTTCGTCCGCGCCCGGCGCCGCGCCCGCCGGGGTGTGCCGGGCCGCGAGCAGTCCGAGTTCCGCCGCCACCGACGGCGCGCCCCGGTCCCGGGCGGCGGCCGCGGCCTCACCGAGCCGTCCGGCCACCTCCGGGTCGGTACCGGTGCTGGCGAGCGCGAGATGCCGGGCCCGCTCGATCGGATCGGAGGCCGCCGTCGACAGCGCCGCGTGCGCGTCCCGCCGCTCCTGGGCGCTCGCCTGCGCATACAGCGCGGCCGATATCAGCGGATGCGCGAACCGTACGCCCGGTGCGTCCCGCTCCGTCACCAGCAGCCCGAGCGCCGCGGCCTGCGCGGTCTCCGCCTCCGCGTTCCGCCGTCCCGCGGCGCGCAGCAGCGCCGGCGTGGGCCGCGCCCCGGCGCTCGCCACGAGCAGGGTGCGGCGGGCCTCCGGCGACAGTGCCTCCAGCCTGTTGAGCACCAGCGCGCGCAGCGAGGTCGGCACCGGCAGCGGCTCACCGGGACTGGGGGGCGTCGCGCTCTCGAACAGGGCGCGGCCGAGCTCCAGCGCGAACAGCGGGTTCCCGCCGCTGGTGCGGTGGATGTCCCGGACGGTGGAGCGGGGCAGGCCGGTGTAGCCGCGGTGGTCGAGGAGCGCGGCGACCTGGGTGCGGGCGAGCGGGCCGACCCGGACCGCGAGGGTGTCCGGTGGGGCGGCGCTCAGATAGCGGTCGTGCTCCTGGCCCTGCGGCTCGGTGTGCGTGCGCACCGCGCACAGCATCTGCACGGGCGTACCGCCCAGACGCCGTGCGGCGAAGCCGAGGAGTTCGGTACTGGCGGGGTCCAGCCACTGGAGATCGTCGGCGACGATCAGCACGGGGCCGCGGGCGGCGAGCGCGCGCAGGGTGGACAGCACCGCGAGCCGCAGCGCGAGACCGTCCCGTTGCAGGCTGGACTCGCCGCGGCCGGTGAGCGCGGACTCCAGGGCGGTGCGCTGCGGGGCGGGCAGCCGGTCGGCGACCTCGTCCACGACGAGGCCGAGCAGATCCGCGAGAGCCAGGAAGGGCAGATGGGATTCGGACTCGGTCGCCGAGCAGCGCAACACGGTGCGCACCGCTTCGCCGTAATCCGCCGCCAGCGAGCGCAGGAAGGTGGACTTTCCTATTCCGGCCGGGCCGTGGACCAGCACACTTCCCCCGCCGGCCAGCTGCTCGCGCGCTCCCGCGAGCAGCTCCTCCCGGCCGATGACCAGGTCGGGGCGGGGTCTGGCAGGCTCCTTGAAGTCCCGTCGCACGGTCACCGCTCCCCTCCGTGTGTCGTGTCCTGGGCAATATTAGGCAACGAGCCTTTGAATTTCGGACACGCGGCGAGGTGAGGCAAATAACAAGATGACGGCACAGTGGAATTCATCGGAGTGCCGAATGAATGGAAACCGACAATCGGTGGGTTCGCAAAGTGGGCGGGTGGGTGGCAATCCGCCGGGAACCCACGCAGAGGGTGACAGAAGGCTGTCAGACGTCATAGCTCCTAGGGCAGCACGCCGGCACGCCGCGCGGCAACCACCGCCTCCCATCGGGTGTGCGCGCCCAACTTCCGCATGGCCGACCGCAGATACCCCTTCACGGTCTCCGGCCGCAGCCCCAGCCGCTCCGCCGCCGCCGCGTTGGTGGAGCCGACCGCCACGCACGACAGGACGTCCACCTCGCGCGGTGACAGTCCCACGGTCGCCGCCGGCGGGACGGGGGAGGCCGCGCCCGCGAGACGCCCGCACACCTCGAGCAGCTCCGCCCGCAACGCCGGGTCCGCGACCCTCTGGACCAGCGACCGCAGGGTGCCGTGCGCCTCGCGGACCCGCTCCCAGGCCGCGCCGGACGGCCCCGCCGGTTCCCGCACGGCCGTCAGCGCCGCCCGCGCCTCGTCCCGCGCGACCAGCGCCTGCTCCGCATCGCGCGCGGCGGCCACGGCCGCGTTCAGCGTGCGGTCGCCCATCGGGTGGGCCGTGCGCAGAGCGCCGTAGAGGACACCGCGCACCCTGCGGCGTACGACGAGCGGCACCGCGAGCACGGACCTGAGGCCCTCCGCCGCCACCGCGCCGTCGTACTCATGGCTGATCTGCCGTGAGGCCGAGTAGTCCGTCACCGCGCACGGCCGGGCCAGTGCGACCACCTTGCCGCCCAGCCCGTTTCCGGAGACGACGGCGAGCGAGCTGAGCGCCGTCGTCGTGTTGCCGCTGAGTTCGCTGATGCGGATCTGTGGCCGCCCGGACTCCACCAGTCCGCCGAAGGCGACCGGCAGTCCCGTGGCGCGCCGCAGCCGCACCAGCGCGCCCCGCACCTCCACCGCCTCGGCTGCGTCAGCTGCCACGTGCCCGCCCCTTCATCGCGGCGTACCCCCGTTCGGGGGTGGTGAGACCTGCATCACGAATTACACGATGTTAGGTGGCTGTCCGGCAATGAGGAGGACACGTGACGGCGAACACCGACCCGACGGACGCGTTCCGGACCGCGCGGGACTTCCTGCTCGCGCACCGGGAGGACTACGCCACGGCGTACGCGGGCTTCCACTGGCCGCGTCCGGCGCACTTCAACTGGGCGCTCGACTGGTTCGACGTGATCGCGGACGGCAACGGCCGTACCGCGCTGCACATCGTCGAGGAGGACGGCCGCGAGACCCGGCTGTCCTTCCGTGAGCTGTCCGTCCACTCCGACCAGGCCGCGAACTGGCTGCGCGAGCGCGGCGTCCGCGCCGAGGACCGCGTCCTCGTCATGCTCGGCAACCAGGCCGAGCTGTGGGTGACGGCGCTGGCCGCGATGAAGCTGCGCGCCGTGGTCGTCCCGGCCACCCCGTTGCTCGGCCCCGCCGACCTGCGCGACCGGGTCGACCGCGGCCGGGTCCGGCATGTGATCGTGCGCGCCGAGGACACCGGCAAGTTCGACGAGGTGCCCGGGGACTACACCCGTATCGCGGTCGGCGGCGCGGGCGCCGGCTGGCAGCCGTTCGAAGACCTGTACGCCGCCCCCACCCTCTTCGCCCCCGACGGCCCCACCCTGGCCGACGACCCGCTGATGCTGTACTTCACCTCGGGCACCACCGCACGCCCCAAGCTGGTGGAGCACACCCATGTCTCGTACCCCATCGGCCATCTGGCGACCATGTACTGGATCGGCCTCAAGCCCGGTGACGTCCACCTCAACATCTCCTCGCCGGGCTGGGCCAAGCACGCCTGGTCGAACCTGTTCGCCCCGTGGAGCGCGGAGGCGACCGTCTTCCTCCACAACTACTCGCGCTTCGACGCGGCCCGGCTGATGGCCGAGATGGACCGGGCCGGGGTGACCACCTTCTGCGCCCCGCCGACCGTGTGGCGCATGCTCATCCAGGCCGACCTCACCCAACTGCACTCGCCGCCGCGCGAGGCGGTCGCCGCCGGTGAGCCGCTCAACCCGGAGGTCATCGAGCAGGTGCGGCGAGCCTGGGGCGTGACCGTCCGGGACGGCTTCGGACAGACCGAGACGGCCGTTCAGGTCTCCAACAGTCCCGGCCAGCCGCTGAAGACGGGCTCGATGGGCCGCCCGAGCCCGGGCTTCCGGATCGAACTGCTCGACCCGGTGACCGGGGCGCCAGGGGCGACCGAGGGCGAGATCGCCCTGGACCTGTCGGCCCGGCCCGTCGGCCTGATGACCGGCTACCACGGCGACGCGGACCGTACCGCGCAGGTCATGGCGGGCGGCTACTACCGTACGGGAGACATCGGTTCACGGGACGAAGACGGATATATCACCTATGTCGGTCGATCCGACGATGTCTTCAAGGCCTCCGACTACAAGATCTCGCCCTTCGAGCTGGAGAGCGCGCTTCTCGAACACGAGGCGGTGGCCGAGGCGGCCGTGGTGCCCGCGCCCGACGAGCTGCGCCTGGCCGTCCCCAAGGCGTACATCGTGCTCGCCGCGGGCTGGGAACCGGGTCCGGACACCGCCAAGGTCCTCTTCGAGCACTCCCGGAACGTCCTCGCCCCCTACAAGCGCATCCGCCGCCTGGAGTTCGGCGACCTGCCCAAGACCGTCTCCGGCAAGATCCGCCGCATCGAGCTGCGCGAGGCCACGGCAGCCGGGTCCGCAAGCGAGTACCGCGAGGAGGACTTCCGATGACCGCCCTGTCGTACACGCACGGGACCAGCACCACGCCCCTGCTCGGCGACACCATCGGTGCCAACCTCGACCGGGCGATCGCCGCGTACCCCGAGCGTGACGCGCTCGTGGACGTGCCCTCCGGACGCCGCTGGACCTACGCCGAGTTCGGCGCCGCCGTCGACGAGGTGGCACTCGGGCTGCTCGCCAAGGGCGTGCGCAGGGGCGACCGGGTCGGGATCTGGGCGGTCAACTGCCCCGAGTGGGTGCTGATCCAGTACGCCACCGCCCGCATCGGCGTGATCATGGTGAACATCAACCCGGCCTACCGCGCCCACGAGCTGGAGTACGTGCTCCGGCAGTCCGGGATCTCGCTCCTGGTCGCCTCCCTCTCCCACCGGACGAGCGACTACCGGGCCCTTGTCGACCAGGTCCGGGGCCGTTGCCCCGAGCTGCGCGAGACGGTCTACATCGGCGACCCGAGCTGGCAGGCGCTCACCGCGGGCGGGGCCTCGGTGCCGTACGCGCGGCTGGCCGCCGCTGCCGCCGAGTTGAGCTGCGACGACCCGGTCAACATCCAGTACACCTCGGGGACCACCGGTTTCCCCAAGGGCGCCACGCTCTCCCACCACAACATCCTCAACAACGGCTACTGGGTGGGCCGCACGATCGGCTACAGCGAGCAGGACCGGGTGTGTCTGCCCGTGCCCTTCTACCACTGCTTCGGCATGGTCATGGGCAACCTGGGAGCCACCTCGCACGGCGCCTGCATCGTGATCCCGGCGCCGTCCTTCGACCCCAGGGCGACCCTGGAGGCGGTGCAGCGGGAACACTGCACGTCCCTGTACGGCGTACCCACGATGTTCATCGCCGAGCTGAACCTCCCCGACTTCGCGGCGTTCGACCTGTCGTCTCTGCGGACCGGCATCATGGCGGGCTCGCCGTGCCCCGTGGAGGTGATGAAACGGGTGGTCGCCGAGATGCACATGGAGGAGGTTTCCATCTGCTACGGCATGACCGAGACCTCTCCGGTGTCGCTCCAGACCCGGATGGACGACGACCTCGAGCATCGCACCGGAACCGTCGGCCGGGTCCTGCCGCACATCGAGGTCAAGGTCGTCGACCCGGCGACCGGCGTCACCCTGCCGCGTGGTGCGGCCGGTGAGCTGTGCACCCGCGGCTACAGCGTGATGCTCGGCTACTGGAACGAGCCCGCGAAGACCGCCGAGGCCGTCGACCCCGGCCGCTGGATGCACACCGGCGACCTGGCGACGATGCGGGAGGACGGCTACGTCGAGATCGTCGGCCGCATCAAGGACATGATCATCCGCGGAGGCGAGAACGTCTACCCGCGTGAGATCGAGGAGTTCCTGTACGCGCACCCGAAGATCGCCGATGTCCAGGTGGTCGGGATCCCCCACGAGCGGTACGGGGAGGAGGTCCTCGCCTGTGTGATCCCGCGCGATCCGGCCGATCCGCCGACGCTGGAGGAAGTGCGGGCGTTCTGCACGGAACGGCTCGCGCACTACAAGATCCCCAGCAGGCTGCGGATCCTCGAGTCCTTCCCGATGACCGTCTCGGGGAAGGTGCGCAAGGTGGAGCTGCGGGAGACCTACGCGGACGGGGCATAGGCCCGCCGGCCGGTGGGGCTGCGCGCACCGGCCGGGGCGGGGCAGGGAGTCAGGTCCGGCCGGTGGCCAGTTCGTCGGCGAGGCTGTTCACCGGCTGGGGCTCCCCGGTGAGGTCGAGGACGAACAGCGGGACGCCTAGGCGGTCGGCGACGGCACGCGCGTCGTCGGCGTAGCCCGCGAGGGAGAAGTAGACACAGCCGGCGGACTCCGACATGGCGGTGAGCCACAGGCACTCCACGTCCCGCAGCGAGGCGGGCTGCACCGTGGGGTCCACCTGCGCGAGGATCCCGCGCGCGGCGAGCCCTATACCGTTCGGCTGCCGCTGGTCGGCGCGTCGTATGTCGCGATAGCCGAGCCAGCGCAGATAGAGCGCGGTGACGGTGACGGCGTCGCGCGCGGAGCGGATGGCGAGGGGCTGGAACGCGGCCCGGGACGGCTTCCGGCCGCCGCCCGGGCCCTCGCCCGGGTCCTCCGGCGGCGCCGGGCTCGGCTGTCGCCGCACCCCGTCCACCGGGACGCGCAGGATCGTCCCGCATGCACAGCCCAGTTCCGGGTGCGGCCACTCGTCCTCGCGTTCGCACGTACCGCAGCGGACCGTGATCCAGTCGTCGGCCCAGGTGCGGTGGGTGACGACGCAGGGTTCGCCGAGACGGTCCAGCGGCGCGGCGACGGGTGCGCCGCACACGCAGGGATAACGCGGCGCCGTGTAGAGATGCTCGCGCCTGCAGACCGGGCAGCGCACGAGGACGCTCTCGGACATGACCCTCTCCACCCCTTACCCCTCGCATCGGGATCGCGGTCCCATCCTGCTCCCGTCGGCCCGTGCTTGTCCCCGGCTTCGCGCACCGCGTGGCCCCGCGCCGCCCTCTCTTGACGGCCCGCATCACCCCACCTACATTGCTTCCAGATAGTAGAAGTTACTTTCCGCTATACGGAAATAGCCGGAAGAAGTGCTCACCGCTGGGCGCGACGGGAGCGCGAGTCCGACAGCCGAAGCAGGAGTACTCCATGGCTCGAATGACCGCTGCCCGCGCGGCAGTCGAGATCCTCAAGCGCGAGGGCGTCAGCCACGTGTTCGGGGTCCCGGGTGCGGCGATCAACCCCTTCTACGCGGCGCTGAAGGCCGCCGGCGGGATCCACCACACCCTCGCCCGCCATGTCGAAGGCGCCTCCCATATGGCGGAGGGCTATACCCGCACGCGTCCCGGCGCCATCGGCGTGTGCATCGGCACCTCGGGTCCGGCCGGCACCGACATGATCACCGGGCTCTACTCGGCGACCGGTGACTCGATTCCGATCCTCTGCGTCACCGGACAGGCTCCGACCGCGGTGCTCCACAAGGAGGACTTCCAGGCCGTCGACATCGCCTCCATCGCGAGGCCGGTCACCAAGATGGCCGTCACCGTCCTGGAGGCCGCCCAGGTTCCGGGCGTCTTCCAGCAGGCCTTCCATCTCATGCGCTCCGGCCGGCCCGGGCCGGTCCTCATCGACCTGCCCGTCGACGTCCAGCTCACCGGGATCGAGTTCGACCCGGAGACCTACGAACCGCTCCCCGTCTACAAGCCCTCCGCCACCCGGGCCCAGATCGAGAAGGCGATGACGCTTCTCAACGCCTCCGAACGCCCGCTGATCGTCGCCGGCGGCGGCGTCATCACCGCCGATGCCACCGAACTCCTCGTGGAATTCGCCGAGCTGACGGGTACTCCGGTCGTGCCGACCCTGATGGGCTGGGGTGTCATCCCCGACGACCATGAACTGAACGCCGGCATGGTGGGCCTGCAGACCTCGCACCGCTACGGCAACGCGACCTTCCTGGAGTCCGACTTCGTCCTCGGCATCGGCAACCGCTGGGCCAACCGGCACACCGGCAGGCTCGACGTCTACACCGCCGGCCGGACCTTCGTCCATGTCGACATCGAGCCCACCCAGATCGGCAGGATCTTCGCACCCGACTACGGCATCGCCTCCGACGCCAAGGCGGCGCTCGAACTGTTCGTGGAGGTGGTGAAGGAGCTGAAGGCGGCCGGACGGCTGCCCGGCCGGGGCGACTGGGCCGCCGCCGCCCAGGAGAGAAAGGCCCGTCTCCGGCGCCGTACACACTTCGACGACATCCCGATCAAACCGCAGCGCGTCTACGAGGAGATGAACCGGGTTTTCGGGCCCGAGACCCGGTATGTCTCCACCATCGGCCTCTCCCAGATCGCCGGCGCCCAGATGCTGCACGTCTACCGGCCCCGGCACTGGATCAACTGCGGTCAGGCCGGTCCCCTCGGCTGGACCATCCCGGCCGCGCTGGGCGTCGCCACGGCCGACCCGGAGGCGTCCGTCGTCGCCCTCTCCGGCGACTATGACTTCCAGTTCATGATCGAGGAGTTGGCCGTCGGCGCCCAGCACCGGATCCCGTACGTCCACGTCCTGGTGAACAACGCCTACCTGGGCCTGATCCGCCAGGCGCAGCGGGCGTTCGACATCGACTTCCAGGTCAACCTGGAGTTCGAGAACATCAACTCGCCCGAGCTGGGCGTCTACGGAGTCGACCACGTCAAGGTCGCGGAGGGTCTCGGCTGCAAGGCGATCCGGGTGACCGACCCGGCCGAGCTGGGCGCCGCCTTCGATCAGGCGAGGAAGCTCGCCGCCGAGCACCGGGTGCCGGTCGTCGTCGAGGCGATCCTGGAGCGCGTCACCAACATCCCCATGTCGGCCACCAACGACATCAGCGCCGTGGTCGAGTTCGAGGAGAGCGACGAGCTCGAAGCGGACTCGTGACGGGTGCGCACGGTCCAGCGAGCGTTGAGCAGCCTGTGAGCCCGTCCGACGCGAGGTCAGAAGTCGGGTTCCTCGCCGGCGCCTTTGATGCGAATGCCGTTCTCCAGGCTGCGCAGGACCGAGTTCAGGGCCTGGTGCCGCGGGAGTCGCCCTTTGTGTACGGCGTCGCAGCCGGCGTAGACGAGGGCCCAGAAGACGCTCTCGATCCAGGCGCTGCTCACGTTGGAGTCGAAGACGCCCTCCGCGCGGCCCCGTTGGATCAGCCGGGCCACGGCGTCGGTCCTGGCTTCCGGATCGCTGAGGTTCTCGAAGGTGGTGCGCACGCCCGGATCGCTGAACAGGAAGAGGAGATGGTCGCCGACGTCGAACATCGTCGCGACGAGGCGGCGCAAGGTCTGCACCGGATCGTCGTCGTCCAGCCGGGCCTCCTGGATCGCCTGACTCATCACGCCGGCGGAGTCCTGGATGACCGCGTTGATCAGCGATTCACGGTCCGGGAAGTAGCGGTGCAGGCTCGTCCGTCCCACGTCGGCGGCCTCGGCGATCTCCGCAAGCGTCGCGCCGCGGTGGTCAAGCGAGGGGCCGGTCACCGCTGGGCCGGCCACAGGGGGAGGGGGCAGCGACCGGGCCGGGGCGTGCGCCGATCTCGATCAGGACGCTGAAGGGCTGATGTACGGCGGCGAGGGGCGGCCCGGTGTGATCACGGGTCGCCCCTCGCGCTGTCGGCCCCGGAGGGGTCCGGCGCCCCGCGGAACCCCCGTCGTCCGCGGCGCGCCAGGGACGCCGCCGACGCGCCGTCCCGACCCCTCCGGCGGGGCCCGCCGCCCCCGTGCCGGCGGGCCCCGTGTGTCGATAATGTGCCCGAGCGGCACGGGAGTTGAAGCCCTGCGGCCGGTGTTCAGAGGTTGACTTGAGGGTTGCGTAGGCCGTCTACGCACACCTGCGTAGTCGGTCCCTCAGACGTCGTGCTCCGACAGCCCCGGCCAGTCCTCGGGCCCGCCGCCCTGCCACTCGATGAGGTCGCTCTCCTCGACCTCGATCCGGTCCAGGTCGGCCAGGCGCAGGATCTCGACGACGTCATCGAGGTGGGTGGCGAGCCCGAGGGTCACATCGCCCTCGGTGACCCGCCGCGATCCGTCCAGGGCCGGAGCGTGCACCACGATGTGCGGATGCTGAATTGACTGTTCCATGCCTCAAGGCTCCTGCCGGCGGACCCGATCCGCACCCCGGACGAATGCGGAGCGCCGGACGCGGAACGGTCCGCGTCCGGCGCTCTCCGTGCACATGCGGTAGCCGTCCGGAGTTCATGTCGTGGCGGGACCGCGACGGATGCGACGGTTCCGGGTCGCCTCTCCCTCATGTCTGGACGGGGCGCCCGGGACCTTCACCACCGCACTGGCTCGCACTTCCCCGAGTTCTCGGCTTCGCTCGAACAGGGGAGTCCGCCGCGGTCCTCGCCTGGGCCCGCCGTCCCGAAGGGCCCCTTGCGTCAGGGGCGTTCGGCGGCGGACCGCGTGCGCCCGCCTGACCGGACGTCAGGTAACGGGCGCGGCCGTGGGTTCCGGTAGGGAACGAGGGTTCCGGGTGGTGCGGGCGCCTGGGCGCGACAGGACAGGTGTCGGCGCCGGCACCACCCGGAGATCTGGTGCTCGGGTGCTCAGCTCCGGGTGCCCGAGAGGCGTTCCACGCCCCGCAGCAGCGCCGAGTGATCCAGGCCGCCGTCACCCTGCGCGCACAGCGACGCGACCAGTTGGGCGACGACGGCACCCACGGGCAGGGCCGCACCCACGGCGCGGGCGGCGTCCGAGACGATGCCCATGTCCTTGTGGTGCAGATCGATGCGGAAGCCGGGCGCGAAGTCGCGGTTCAGGAAGTTGTCCCGCTTGCGGGCCAGAACGGTCGAGCCCGCCAGGCCGCCGCCCAGCACCTCCAGGGCCGCCTTCGGATCCACCCCGGACCGCTCCAGGAAGACCACGGCCTCGGCGCACGCCTGGATGTTCACGGCGACGATCAGCTGGTTCGCGGCCTTCACGGTCTGACCCGAACCGTGCGGGCCGCACAGCACGATGGTTCTGCCCAGCGCCTCGAAGAGCGGTTTCGCCGCCTCGAAGTCGGCCTGCTCGCCGCCGACCATGATGGACAGCACGGCCTCGACGGCACCGGCCTCACCGCCCGACACCGGCGCGTCCAGGGCCCGGATGCCCTTGCGCCGGGCGTTCTTGGCCAGGTCGATCGATGTCTGCGGGGTGATCGACGACATGTCGATCAGCAGGGCGCCGGGCCTGGCGTTCTCCAGGATGCCGCCTGGACCGTACGCGACCGCCTCCACCTGCGGGGACGCGGGCACCATGATGATGATCACGTCGGCGTCCCGCACGGCCTCGGCGATCGACCCGGCCGCGGTGCCGCCGGCGGCCGCCAGGCGGTCGAGCTTCTCCCGCTCCAGGGTGTATCCGGTGACGTCGTATCCCGCCTTGATCAGATTCTCGGACATGGGGGAGCCCATGATGCCGAGGCCGATCCAGGCGATCGCCGGGCGCGCCGGGCGCGAGGAGTGTGCCAGCGTGTCGCTCATCGGGGTGCCTCTCTCACTGCTGTGCGATGTCGGGGAGTTCAGCGCGCCGCGCGGGGGAGCCAGGCGAAGGACTCGGAACTCGGCCTCTCGCCCGGCTTGTACTCCAGACCGACCCAGCCCTCGTAACCGGCCTTGTTCAACTGGTCGAGGAGGTCCTCCAGGGGGAGCGACCCCGTACCCGGGGCGCCGCGGCCCGGATTGTCGGCGATCTGGACGTGGCCGGTCCCGGCCGCGTACCGCTCGATCACCGAGGGCAGGTCCTCGCCGTTCATCGACAGGTGGTACAGGTCCATCAGGAAACGGGCGTTGCCGAGGCCGGCCGCCTGGTTCACCTTCTCGACGATCCCGGCCGCGGCGGCGGCGCTCACCAGCGGGTACAGCGGGGACTCGGGCCGGTTGAGGGCCTCGATCAGGAGGACCGCGCCGATGCGGTCGGCGGCGCGGGCCGCGAGGACCAGGTTCTCCAGGGCGAGCGCGTCCTGCTCGGCGGGGTCGACGCCCTCGACCCGGTTGCCGTACAGGGCGTTGAGGGCCTTGCAGCCCAGGGAGGCGGCGAAGCCGGCGGCCACGTCGATGTTGGCGCGGAACCTGTCCGACTCCTCGCCCGGGATCGACAGGGCGCCGCGGTCGGGGCCGGGCAGCCGTCCCGCGTAGAAGTTCAGTCCCGTCAGCTGCACGCCCGCGTCCTCGATGGCCTTCCCCAGCGCGTCGAGCTCGGACTGCCCGGGCGTGGGGGAATCGGTCCAGGGCCACCACAGCTCGACCGCCGCGAAACCCGCTGCGGCGGCGGCCGCGGGGCGCTCCAGGAGTGGGAGTTCCGTGAAGAGGATCGACAGGTTGACGTTGAAGCGCTGGTCTGCGAATCCCATCGGGGGCGGCGCTCCCTTCTGCGGATGATTCCGAGTCTGCTTCGAGTTTCCGTATTACGGAATCTATTTTCTACTCAATGGAAGATTGCCCGCGACCGGCTGCCACTGTCAAGGGACCTCACGAAAAAGTGCCCCCGCGCGGCCTGCGCGGGGGCACTTCGGAGGCGGACGCCGGGAGGGTCCCGGTGATGGTCAGAGGGCGTCGACGGCACTCACCTTCCAGCCCGTGGACGTACGGGCCAGCGTCATCCGCACCCGGTTCAGATCGAGGCGGGACCCCGACACCTGCGTGCTCCGGGTGACCTGATTGACGAACAGCAGCACGACGACCTTGTCCGGTGCGGCCGACACGACGGAGACCGCCGGGGAGCCGCCGCCCGAGGGCGCGGCCACCGTCGCCTTCACCACGCCGTGGTACTTGGCGGCGGTCGGCCCGACCACCGTCTTCGTCGTCCTCAGGTACTGGTCCCGGAAGGCGCCGGTCAGATTGGTGCGGGCGCGCGCGAAGTCCCGGTCCAGATGCCGGTAGTCGTACGACAGCACGACCGGAGCCGCCTTGAGTGCCGCCGTGACCGCCTGGCGTCGCGCCTGCTCGGCCTGCTGACCCTGCCGGTACCGCCACCCGAGCACGGCGGCGGTGACCAGGCCCGCCACGAGCACGACGCACAGCACCGCGGCGAGCAGTCCCCGGGCGTCCCGGCGCGAAGGAGTGCTCTTTTCGGGGTTCTCGGAGGCCTCGGGAGTCCCGGGGGTCCCGGGGCTCTCGGGCTCCGGCGGGTCGTCCCAGCCGTCCGTCGGGGGATCGATGAGCAGGGTGCGCCCGGACGGGGCCTCCTCCGCCGGGCCGGTGGAGGAGGAGGTGGGGGCACCACGCTCGGGGCGCGCCGGCCGCTCGGCGCGCTTGGCCGCCGCGCGGGCGGCCGCGGTCATCGTGCGGCGGGCCGGGGAGCCGGTGCCGCGGATGCGGGAGGTCGGGTTCGCCACGGTGTCTCTCCTCAACTGTGGGTCAGCCCACGAACTCGACGTCGGAGGTCAGCCAGCGGCCGTGCTCGCGCACGAGGTCGAGCTGGAGCCGGTACGTGCGCGACTGTCCCTCGGGAGCCGCGGTGTTGGTCACCTTGCTGTCGGCGACGACCAGGACCCGGGCCGAGTGTGCGTCCGACCGGACGATGCCCGCTTCGAGGACCTGCCCCTCGGACACCGACTTGTTCCGGTCGACGAGCTGGGTCAGCTCCTGGGTCTGCGCGGCGAACTGCTTCTTGAAATCACCGGTGGCGTCCTTCAGCACGTTCGAGCTGTCCCGGTCGTAGTGCCGGTAGTCGAGCGAGGTGAAGTTCAGCGCCAACTGGCGGGCCGCCGCGAGGATGTCCTGACGGTCATGGTCCACCGTGCGCTGACCGGCCAGCCGCACACCCAGCCAGACCGACAGCGCGGTCGTCAAGGCCGTCGCGGCGACGAGCCCCGCCGCCAGCGCCCTGCGGCGCCCCCTGTTCCTGTGAACGGCGTTCATGCCATCGGTCCCACGAGCAGCCATTGCCACGACTCCTTTCCGAAGACGGTCTGTTCGCCGCCCGTCGAGCCGATCTCGACGGGCCTTCCGTCCGGGCCGGTGGCGGTGCCGGTCTCCGGGTCGTACGGGGTGACGTACGCGGCGTGGCCGGCCCCGCCCCGGCCCGCCGACGCACCGGGCGCGTTCTGCGCACCGCGCACCGACGTGCTGCCGCCCCGCGGTGCCGTGCAGCGCGCGTCGGTGTTCGCCGGACGCCTGCCGGTGTCCGAGGGATCCCGCCGCTGGGTCCCGTAGCCCTGGGTGCAGGACGGAGGGTCGTCGGCGTTCACGGTGAGTCCGAAGTGGAAGGTTCCGTCCCCGGGGACGACGGTGTAGCTGCCCGCGACGGTGAGCGGGAGGGTGACCAGGGCCTGTTCCACGCCCGGCAGCCGGGCCACCGTGACCTGGCCGCCGCTGATGAGGTTGGCCAGCAGGACCGGCAGGTCCGCTCGCGTGGACTTCAGCAGGGAGTCGATCTGCTCCGCGGCGGGCGTCGCGTTGCCGATCAGCCGCCGCAGATCGCCGTCGTTCGACTTCAGTTGCGCGGAGAGCGCCGCCAGATCGCGGGAGAACGACTTGATGGCCGAGCCCTTGTCGGCCTGGGTCTTGAGCACCGTCCGCGAGTCCTCGATCAGCGACACCGTCTGCGGCAGCGAGTCGGACGCGGACTCCACGAGCCGGTTGCCGGAGTCGACCAGACGGCTCAGCCGTGGTCCGGTGCCGGAGAAGGCCTTGCCCAACTCGTCGACGGTGGTGCGCAGATCGTCCTTGCCGACCGAGTTCACCAGCCGGTCCAGGCTGAGGACGAGGTCGGTGACCGGGAGCGGCACCCGGGTACGGCTGCGCGGGATCGGGCTCCCGTCGAGCAGATACGGGCCGCCGGAGTTCCGGGGCTGCAGGTCGACGTACTGCTCGCCGACCGCCGACCGGTCGGCGACCACCGCCAGGGTGTCGGCCGGGATGCGGGGAGCGCCGTCCTCGATCTTCAGCGGCACGGACACCCCGGAGCCGTTCAGCCGCAGATCGCCGACGCGGCCCACGGGCACCCCGCGATAGGTGACCTCCGCGCCGGGGAAGATGCCCCCGGAGTCGGCGAAGTCGGCCGTCACGGTGTAGCCGCGGCCGAGTAGACCGTCCGTCAGGCCCGTGTACCGGGCGCCGACGTAGGACACTCCCAGCGCGGTGACGGTCGCGAAGGCGAGCAACTGGGCCCTGACCGTACGTGTGATCACGGCTGTATCCCCTTCAGCATGAGCTCCGCGAGGGCGAGGTCGACCCCCGGCGGGAAGCGGCCCGTGTCGCCCTGGGCGGCGTAGCCCGCGGTGCACACCGGCGGGCACAGCACACCGCCGCCGCCCGTGGGCGCCGAGGGCGAGGCGGGGGCGCTCGGCACCTTCGGCAGGTCCGGTGTGCCGGGCGGCGCCGTGGGCAGCGGGACCTTCGGCACGGCCGGGAGCGGGGGAGTGGGCACCGGCCGCTTCCCGGATCCGCCGCCCCCCTTGCCGGGCTTGTCGGTGAGGTTGCCGTAGATGCCCGCCAGATCGAGGTCGGCGGTGATCTTGAGGTTGACATAGTCGCCCTTGACGGCGTCCGCCACGTTGCGCGGGAACGGATACGTCGTCAGCAGCTCCAGCGAGTCGGGCAGGTCGTCGCCCGCCTTGTCGAGCTGCTCCAGGATCGGCCGCAACTGCGTGAGGTCGGCGACCGTGTCGTCCCGCGAGGCGTTGACGACCTCGGTGCCGGCCGTGCCGAGGTCCGACAGGGCCGTGAGCATCTTCGTGAGGTCGCGGCGCTGGTCGGCGAGGACCTTCAGGGCGGGCGGGATGGAGTCGACGGCCTCGGCGATCGTCGTCTTCTCCGCCCCGAGCCGCTTGGCCAGCCGGTCGATGCCCTTGAGGGCGCGGACGATCTCGTCGCGCTGCCGGTCCAGGCCGCCGAGGAACGTGTCGAGCTGCTTGAGCAGGGACGCGACCCGCGTCTCGCGTCCCTCCAGGGCCTTGTTCAGCTCCACGGTGATCGTCTTGAGCTGGGCCACGCCGCCGCCGTTGAGGAGCGCGGACAGCGCGGACAGCACCTCCTCGATCTCCGGGTTGCGGCCGCTGCGGGACAGCGGGATCAGGGCGCCGTCGCGCAGCCGTCCGACGGACGGGGTACCGGCCGGCGCGGACAGCGCGACGTACTTCTCGCCGAGGATGCTGGTCTGCCTGAGGCCGGCGACCGCGTTGGCGGGCAGCTTCACCGAGTCCGCCACGCGCAGCCGTGCCCGCGCGTGCCAGCCGTCCAGCTCCACCTTCTCGACCGCGCCCACCGTGACGTTGTCGACCTTGACCGCCGACTGCGGCACCAGGTCGAGTACGTCCCTGAACTCGACGGTGACGTGGTAGGCGTGGCCGTCGGCCGCGGCGCCTCCGGGGAGCTGGACGTCGTACCAGCCGTTGACGTCGCATGCGCACAGCAGCAGCGAACCGGCCGCCGTCCACGCGGCCACCCGGCCCTTGCGCGCCGCGCTCATGCCCCGGCCCCCAGGATTCCGCCGAGCGTCCGGTCGACCGAGCCGGTCCCGGCCGGAGCGGCCGGAATCCGCGGCAGCGAGTCGAAGAGCTGCTGCAGCTCCTTGCAGCTGGGATTCTTGCCGCCCGCGTCCCCCGTCGTCTTCAGCAGGGAACAGAGCAGGGACGCGGGGTCCTGCGGGCCCTGCGGGTTGTTGCGGGTGTCGAGGGTGCCGGCGGACGGGTTGTAGGCGTTCTGCAGGTTCGACAGGCCCGTGGGGGCGACGGTCAACAGCTCCTCCAGTGCGGCGCGTTGGGTGACGAGGACCTTGGTGACCTTGCTGAGACCCTCGACGTTCGAGGCCAGTGCCTTCTTGTTGTTCTTCACGAAGTCGGACACGTCGCCGAGTGCCGTGCCCAGGTGCTGCAGCGCCGCCCCGAGGTCCTCGCGCTCCCCGGCGAGCTGCTTCGCCACCTCGGCGAGACTGTCGTTGAACGACCGCACGCTCTTGTCGTCGGCCGCCAGCGCGGCCGTGAACACCTGCAGGTTGCGCAGGGTGCCGAACAGGTCCTCCCGCCCGTCGGACAGCGTGGTGACCGCCTGCGAGAGGTCCTCGACCGTCCGGTTGAGGTTCGTGCCCTGGCCCCGGAGGTTGTCCGCGCTCACGCCGAGCAGCCGGGACAGGGCCCCGTCCTTGTTCGCGCCCTTCGGGCCGAGCGCCTCCGCCGTGGTGTGCAGGCTGTCGAAGATCCGGTCCAGCTCCACCGGGACGGCCGTACGTGACTCGGGGATGACATCGCCGTCCCGCAGCACCGGACCCTTGCGGTACACCGGCAGCAGCTGGACATAACGGTCGCTGACCACCGAGGAGTTGACGATCGCGGCCTGTGCGTCCGCGGGGATCTTGCGCCCCTCGTCGTACTCCAGTTCCACCCGCACCCGGTCGCCCTCCGGCGTGATCTTCTTGACCTCGCCGATCCGGACGCCCAGGACGCGGACGTCCGAGCCGGGGTAGATGCCGACGGTGCGCGGGAAGTACGCGGTGACGCGCACGGAGGCGGAGTGCGGCCACAGCACGACGGCCAGCGCGACGACGAGCGCGAGCACCGTGAGCAGGGCCAGGGCGCGGCCTTTGCGGAAGCGTTCGGTCATCGCGAGCCTCCCGTCCGCGGCACGACCGGGGCGGCGACCATGTTCTGGACGTAGGAGTCGAACCAGCGTCCGTTGCCGAGGGTGTTGGTGAAGACCCGGACGTAGGGCGCGAGCAGCTTGACGCTGCGGTCGAGGCTCGCCTGGTTGCGTTCGAGCATCGTGACGAAGGTGTCGAGATTCTTCAGGGCGGGCCCGATCTCCTTGCGGTTGTCCTCGACCAGGCCGGAGAGCTCGATGCCCAGCAGGGCCGAGCTCTTGAGCAGGGCGTGGATCGCCTCGCGCCGCCTGCTGATCTCCTGGAGCAGCTTGTCGCCGTCCTTCACCAGCGCCGAGAAGTCCTCCGAGTGCGCGGCCAGCACCTTGGTGACCCCGTTCGCGTGGTCGAGGAGACCCTGCAGTGCCTCGTCGCGCGAGGCGATCGTCCTCGAGATCCGCGACAGTCCGCTGATCGACGCCCGCACCTCCGCGGGCGAGTCCTGGAAGGTGGCGGAAAGGGTGTCCAGCGCCTTGGAGAGCCGCTGGGTGTCGACTTCCTCCGACGTGGTCGTCAGGTCGCTGAACGCCTGCACGACGTCGTACGCCGACACCGTCCGCCCCAGCGGTATCTCGCTGCCCGGCTTCAACCGGCCGGAGCCTTTCGGGGTCAGCGCGAGGTACTTGGCGCCGAGGATCGTCTTGACCCGGATCGCCGCGCCGGTCCGGGTGCCGAACGCCGGATCGCCCTTGATCTTGAAGGTCACCTTGACGTGGTCGCCCTCCAGGTCGACACCGTCGACCTTGCCGACCTTGACCCCGGCGATCCGCACCTCGTCGCCCGGCTTGAGGCCGCCCGCCTCTGAGAAGGCCGCGCTGTACGTCCGGCCGTCGCCGATCAGCGGCAGGCTGTCGACGTTGAAGGCGGCGACGGTCAGCAGGGCGAGGACGGTGAGGCCGACGGCCCCGATCACGACCGGATTCTGCTCGCGGAACGGCTTCAGGCGGGGTCGCCGCAGCCGGATCCGCGGCAGCTTCGGCGGCAGGACGTGCACCTTGAACAGCGGCTCGGGGCGCCGCGGCGGGATGGCGGGTCGCAGAAGCCGCGGCTTCGGCAGCCGGGGCAGCCGAGGCGGCAGGACGCGCACCTTGATCAGGGGTTCGGGGCGCCGGCTCCGGCGCGGCGCGAGACGCATGCTCATCCGCCGCACCTCGCCTGCGCCACATGCAGCTCCGGGCTGAGCACCTGCTTCGTCTTCGGCAGCACGACGCGGCCGTCGAAGTCGCAGAGGTAGAAGTTGAACCACGAGCCGTAGGACGCCGTCCCCGTCAGCTCGTCGAGCTTGTTCGGCAGCCGCTTCAGGATGCCCTCCACGGTCTTCTCGTTCTTGTTCAGCGTTCCGGTGAGATCGGTCAGCCCGGCGATGTCGTCCTTCAGCGGCGGACGCGCGTCCTTCAGCAGGCCGGAGGTGGCCGCGGTGAGGTCGCCGATGCCGGCGAGGGAGTCCCCGATGGGCTTGCGGTCGGCGGACAGACCGGAGATCACCCGCCGCAGCTGTGCGATCAGCCCGGAGAACCGGGCGCCCCGCTGGTCGAGCGTCGCCAGTACGGTGTTCAGGTTGTCGATCACCGAGCCGATCAGCTGGTCGCGATCGGCGAGCGTCGTGGTGAGCGACGCGGTGTGCGCCAGCAGGCTGTTCACCGTGCCGCCCTCGCCCTGCAGGGTCCTGATGATCTCGGTGGCGAGCTGGTTGACGTCGTTCGGGCTGAGCGCGGCGAACAGCGGTTTGAAGCCGTTCAGCAGCGCGTTGAGGTCCAGCGCCGGCCGGGTCCTGGACAGCGGAATGGTGCCGCCGGGCCGCAGCCGGGTGCCGTCGCCCGCGCCCTCGGTGAGTGCGATGTACCGCTGCCCGACGAGGTTCCGGTAGCGGACGACCGCGCCGGTGCTGGTGAGCAGCGGGCGGTCCGCGGCCACGGAGAAGGTGACCTCGGCCAGCGTCCGGTCCTTGATGCGGATGTCCTGGACCTGGCCGACCCGTACCCCGGCCACCCGGATGTCGTCGCCCT
This sequence comes from Streptomyces sp. NPDC046931, assembly GCF_040644655.1. Taxonomy (NCBI): domain Bacteria; kingdom Bacillati; phylum Actinomycetota; class Actinomycetes; order Kitasatosporales; family Streptomycetaceae; genus Streptomyces; species Streptomyces sp. NPDC046931. Next base: position 106,089 of record NZ_JBEYWX010000022.1, on the reverse strand, counting down.
TCTCGAGCCCCGTGACGTCGCTGAACACCGCGTGGTAGGTGTCCTTCGGCGCGAACGAGATGTTGACGATGGTGGCGGCGAGCAGAGCCGTCGCCGCGATCGTCACCAACGTGAAGAGGCTGAACTTGACCAACGGCGCCGCGGTCCGGCGGGCTCCTGTCGTCCTCATGCGACGCTCACCGCCGTTCCGCGGGCCAGCGGCCCGAACAGCAGGGTCGCGACGGGCGGCACCTGGTCCGCGGGCACGCCCATGACGGGCGCCACCAGCGAGCCGACGGCCCGCTGCTCGGCCTGGGTGGCGGACACATGGACACCTCCGGGCAGTGCGCCGTCCGAACCACCGGACGACGTACCGTCGTTGAGCTTGGGTTTGGGGCCGGGCACCTGCGGATGCGGCAGTCCCCGGCAGTCGGGCCCCGACCGCTCCGCATAGCGCGGCTCCTCGCCGGGCCGGTACGCGCCCTGCGGGCGGACCACCTCGAGGCTGATCCGCATCTCGCCGCCCCGGAACGCGTCCTCGGACGCCGTCTCCTGGCGGACCAGGCCGCCGAAGAGGCAGGGGTACTCGGGTGCGTAGCGGGCGAACAGCTCCAGCGTGGGGCGGGAGACCCGGCCGAGGGTGATCAGCCGGTCGCCGTTCTCGTCGAAGAAGTCCCGCCCGGTGTCCGCGACGGCCGCGGTCGTGCGGAGCGCGGCGGCCAGCCGGTCCCGCTTCTCGACGAGGGTGCGGCTGGTGGTGACGGTGTTGCGCAGGGTGCTCATCAGATCGGGCGCGGCGTCGCCGTACACCTGGGCGACGTCGGCGAAGCGTGAGATGTCCTCCTTGAGGGAGGGCAGATGCGGGTTGAGGCGGCGCAGATAGGCGTCGACCCGGGTGAGGTTGTCGCCGATCCGGTCGCCGCGGCCCTCCAGCGCGGTGGCGAACGCCGAGAGGGTGGCGTTGAGTTCACCCGGCTCGACGGTCTGCAGCAGTGGCAGCAGGTCGTTCATCAGCTGCTGGACCTCGATGCCGACCCTCGTGCGGTCCTGGGTGATGACGTCCCCGGCGCGGATGGGGCGGGCCGCCGAGCCGGGCGGTGGCACGAGATCGACGTACTTCTCGCCGAACAGCGTCTTGGGCAGCAGCCGGGCGTGCACGTCCGACGGGATGAACGTCGTATAGCGGGGCGTCAGCGCGATGTCGAGGGTCGCCCTCCTGCCGTCCGCGTGCACCGCGCGCACCTCGCCGACCAGCAGCCCGCGCAGCTTGACGTCGGCGCGCGGGTCGAGCTGGTTGCCGAGGCTGTCGGCCTGAAGGGTGATATGCACGACGGGCGTGAACGCCTGCTGGTAGGCGGCCACCGCGAGTGACAGCAGCAGCGCCAGCAGGGCGATGAAGACGATGCCGTACAGCCTGAGTCTCAGCACTCTCACCTGTCTCACCCCGCGATCCGGACGGTCGTGTTGGCGCCCCAGATCGCGAGGCTCAGGAAGAAGTCCAGGACGTTGATGGCGACGATCGACGTCCGCACCGCGCGGCCCACCGCGACGCCGACGCCGGCCGGGCCGCCGCTCGCGTGGTAGCCGTAGTAGCAGTGCACCAGGATGATCAGGACGGCGAACACGATCGCCTTGCCGAACGACCAGAACACGTCGACCGGCGGCAGGTACTGGTGGAAGTAGTGGTCGTACGTGCCCGTCGACTGCCCGTAGTAGCCGGTCGTGATGGTGCGGGCGGCCAGGTACGAGGACAGCAGCCCGATCACGTACAGCGGGATCGCGGCGACGAACCCGGCGATCATCCGGGTCGTCACCAGGAACGGCAGCGAGGGAACGCCCATCACCTCGAGCGCGTCGGTCTCCTCGCTGATCCGCATCGCGCCGAGTTGCGCGGTGAATCCGGCCCCGACCGTCGCGGACAGAGCGAGCCCGGCCACCAGTGGGGCGATCTCCCGGGTGTTGAAGTACGCCGACAGGAACGCCACGAAGTTGGAGGTGCCGAGCTGGTTGAGGGCCGCGTAGCCCTGGAGGCCGACCTCGGTGCCGGTGAAGAAGGAGAGGAAGGCGATCACGCCGACCGTGCCGCCCACCACGGCGAGCGCGCCCCGGCCGAAGCTCACCTCGGCGAGCAACCGCAGGACTTCCTTCTTGTAGCGGCGCAGGGTGCGGCCCGTCCACGCCAGCGAGCGTCCGTAGAAGGACAGCTGGGTGCCCAGCTCCTCCAGGGAGCGCAGGGGGCGATCGAGAAGTCTTTGAGGTCGCATCGACTAACCCCTCTGCGGGACGACCTGGAAGTACACCGCGGTCATCACGAAATTCGTCACGAACAGCAACATGAAGGTGATCACCACCGACTGGTTGACCGCGTCGCCGACGCCCTTGGGGCCGCCCTGCGCGTTCAGTCCCTTGTAGGAGGCGACGATCGCGGCGATCGCCCCGAACACCAGCGCCTTCAGCTCGGCCGCCCACAGGTCGGACAGCTGGGCGAGCGTGGTGAAGGACGCCAGGTACGCGCCGGGCGTGCCGTTCTGGAGGACGACGTTGAAGAAATAGCCGCCCGCCACACCGACGACCGACACCAGGCCGTTGAGCAGCACGGCCACCACCATCGAGGCGAGCACCCGGGGGACGACGAGCCGGTGGATCGGGTCGATCCCGAGCACCTGCATCGCGTCGATCTCGTCCCGGATCTTTCGTGCCCCGAGGTCGGCGCAGATCGCCGTGCCGCCCGCGCCCGCGATCAGCAGCGCGGTGACGATCGGCGAGGCCTCCCGCAGCACCGCGAGGACGGAGGCGGCACCGGAGAAGGACTGGGCGCCGAGCTGCCGGGTCAGGCTGCCGATCTGCAGCGCGATGACCGCACCGAACGGGATCGAGACGAGGGCCGTGGGCAGGATCGTGACACTCGCGACGAACCACGCCTGCTGGATGAACTCCCGTACCTGGAAGGGACGTCGGGGCAGGGTCCGCACGACGTCCAGCGCCATCGCGAACAGGTTTCCGGAGTGCCGCAGCGCTCCGGTCGGGGAAAGCCTCATGCGCCGGTCACCTCCTTGCGGCCCCGTTCCGCCTCCCGTCCGGCGATCGCCTGCCAGCGGGGCGGCCGGGTGATGCCCGGGCCCGGCAGCAGGCGGGGAGTCATGTCCTGGCTGCGGGGAGTCTCTGTGCGCGCGCCGTCGCCGAGCTGCGCCAGCTCCTGCTCGACCTGGGCGGCGTCCTTCTCCTCCGCCATGCCGATCGGCCCCTGCATCCGGCCGTTCAGGAACTGGCGTACGACGGGCTCGTCGCTGGTCAGCAGCTGCTCGCGGGGCCCGAACATCACCAGCTCGCGCCGGAACAGCAGCCCGATGTTGTCGGGCACCTGGCGGGCCGAGGCGATGTCGTGGGTGACGATCAGGAAGGTCGCGTCGATCTGCGCGTTGAGGTCGACGATGAGCTGGTTCAGATACGCCACGCGCACCGGGTCCAGGCCCGAGTCCGGCTCGTCGAAGAGGATGATCTCCGGATCGAGCACCAGCGCGCGGGCGAGACCGGCCCGTTTGCGCATACCGCCGGAGATCTCGCCGGGAAGTTTCCCCTCGGCGCCGATCAGCCCGACCATGTCCATCTTCTCGAGCACGATCCGCCGGATCTCGCTCTCGGACTTGCGGGTGTGCTCGCGCAGCGGGAAGGCGATGTTGTCGTACAGGTTCATCGAGCCGAACAGCGCGCCGTCCTGGAACAGCACTCCGAACAGCTTCCGCACCTCGTACAGGTCGTGTTCACGCAGCTTCGTGATGTCCCGTCCCGCGACCTTGACCGAGCCGCGGTCCGGCTTGAGCAGCCCGACGAGCGTCTTGAGGAACACCGACTTGCCCGTCCCCGAGGGGCCGAGCATGACCGAGACCTCCCCGGCAGGCAGCGTCAGCGAGACGTCCTGCCAGATGACCTGGTGACCGAAGGACTTGGTCAGCCCTTCCACACAGATCTCGACACCCATCCGGTCCACCCTTCGCCCGCTTGAGCAGCTCGACATCTGCTCTACGGGGAGGGGTGGGGCGTCCGTCGCGCCGAGGGCAAGTTTTTTTCGGACGCGTTGACGCCGGGTTACGGCAGCTTCACCGAAGGCGTGCTCGGGGTGGGTACGGGGAGCGGAGCGGACGGTACGGCGCGGACGGCCGGGGTCGAGCGGGGCGAGGGGACCGACGGGAGCGCGGAGTTCACCGGTGTATCCGGCAGCTCGGGCACGTGGGGCACCTGTGCGGCGAGCCCCGGCTCCGGCAGGTCCGGCAAGGGGGAGACCTGCGGCAGGGACGGTACGGTCAGCGGCAGCACCGGTCCGTCGCCGTGCGACCGGCCTGCTTTCCGGACGACCGTCGTCGACTGGGCGGACGAAGGCCGGTGTGCCTCCGTGGTGCGCACCCGGCCGGTGCTGTCGGGCCCGAGCACGTAGGCGCTGGGGGACTCGGCCGGCCGTGGAGCCGGAGCCTGCGGGCCCCCGCTCGCATCGAGCGTCTGCGGCAGGATGAATCCGGCCACCACCAGGGTCGCCGCCGTCGAGGTGACGGCCACTGCGTGCGCCTTCCCGCCCCCGCGCGGCCGCCCGCGCCCGAGCAGGAACAGCGCGAACCCGAGCGTCCCCGCCAGCGAGGCGCGCAGCGTCCTGCGCGCGCGGGCCAGCAGGGACTCGACGGTCCGGTAGCTCAGCCCCATCCGCACGGCGACCTGGCCGACGTCAAGATCCTCGGACTTCAGCCGCAGGGCCTCCGCCTGGCGGGCGGGCAGTTCCCCGCTCCGCACGGCCAGCCACTTGGCCTCCGCCCGGTCGCACACCGCCTCCTCGACGGGGACCGGGCCCGGCGCGATCAGTGTGGGGCTGGTGCGCACCTCGGCCTCCCGGTTGACCTGACGGTACCGGTCGACGCACAGCCGCATGGTCACGGTCGTCAGCCAGGCGCCGAGGCGCTCGTCGTCGAGGTCGGGTCGCTCGGCGGCGCGCAGCATCGCCTCGTGCACGGCGTCCTCGGCGTCCTCGGGGCTCATCGAGCGGCGCCGGGCCACCTTGAGCAGTTGCTCGCGGTGGCTCCACATGCGCTGCCATCGGTCATGGGCGGCCTGCATCTCCGCAGGCATGGCCGCTTCGGTCTCCGCGGGCATGTCCGTCGCCATGAGGGCCCCTTTGCGCTCACCCGCCGGGTCCGCACCGCCCGGCGGATGGCGACATTACCGCCCGGTATCCCCGGTTGTGGAGGGGGAGGCGTCCATCGTGTCCTCTCTGTTGCTGGTCAGCGGGCCGCCGGTCGGCACGCCGCCGGGCAGCCCGAGGCTCGGGAGGGTGGGCGCGGGCAGCGCCGGCTCCCGCGTCTCCCGCGGCACGAGCGTCGTGGGCGACGGGGTGGGCGAAGGTGTGCCAGACGCCGCGGACGGTGTGCGGGACGGGCCCGCGGCCGGGCGGTGGTGGGACGGTTTCGGCGAGGGCTCGGGTGTGGCGGGCCGGGACGGATCCGGCCGGGGAGTGGAGGCGCCGGGCAGGTCGGGCACCACCCGGTGCCCGTCCAGGAAGTACGCGTACCAAGCCCGGACCGTACGCAGATACACCTCCGAGTGGTTGTAGCCGAGGATCGCCCGGTCCAGGTCGGCCGGGTCGGACAGGTCGCGTCCACCGGCGCACAGATAGCGCCCGGCGGCGAGCGCCGCGTCGTAGACGTTGTCCGGGTCGGCCCGTCCGTCGCCGTTGCCGTCCACGCCCCAGCGGGCCCAGGTCGACGGGATGAACTGCATGGGGCCGACCGCGCGGTCGTACATCGCGTCCCCGTCGTACGCGCCGCCGTCGGTGTCCGGGACGACGGCGAAGGGGCCGCCGGTCAGCCGGGGCCCGAGAATCGGAGTCACGGTCGTACCGTCGGCGGTCACCCGGCCGCCCCGCGCCTGTCCGGACTCCACCTGGCCGATCGCGGCGATCAGCTGCCACTTCAGCCGGCATCCGGGTGCGGTGCGCGCGAGCTCGGCCTCGGCGTGCCGGTACGCGGCGAACACGGTTCGCGGCAGCGCGCCGCCCGTCACCGTCGGCGCGTTCCCCTTGGGCTCCCCGGCCGCCCGGCGCAGGGGAGGGAGTTCGGTGCGGTACGGGGTGTCGCCGGACACGCTCGGGCCGTGCTCGACGGGTGCCGCCCGCCGCGCGGCTCCCGATGCTCCGGCCGAGACCGCCACCGAAGCCTGTGACGCGGTCAGCGCCGCCATCGCCGCCGCCGCGATCGCCGTACCCCTGGCACCTCTCAGTGCCCCTTTGAATGCGCGCACTGCCACCGTGCGGTCCCTTTCTGTGTGAATGCGGTCGTCTGCTCTACGCGGCCGGGCGGCCGGTCCGTCGCGGGAAGCGGCGCGGAATCGGGACGGCAGTCGGGGACCGCAGTCGGGGACCGCAGTCGGGGACCGCATTCGCAGGGCGTATCCGGGGGCGGATTCGGGGGCGGTTTCAGGCGGCGAGGCCGGCGGGCGCGTCCGTTAAGGTCTCACCAAGCGGCCGGGGCGGTCCGACCCCGACGGCGGACCTGGCGGAACGCGCGGGTCGGAGCAGATGCCATGGGGGCGCCATGCGATTGAGAGTGGAGTTCACGACCGAGCCCTTCGATCTCGACGAGGCCCCCGCGCACGCGCTGGTGGCCCGTGAGGTCGTCGAGGCGGCCGACCTGGACGCCGTGGACGTCGGCCCGTTCGGCAACACCGCGGAGGGGCGCGCCGACGCGGTGCTCACCGCGGTCGACGCGCTGCTGCGGAAGTCCTTGGAGGCCGGTGCCACCCGGATCTCGTTGCAGGTCAACGTGGTCGGGGAGGCCGAGAGATGACCGGGTCTGGGGAGGGGGCCTTCATCACGGCCGTAAAGCCGCTCGTCGATGCGATGGGCGGCGAGATACTGCCGCCGGACCAGGCCGGTCCGGACGACGTCGTGCTCTCCTGGGAGGGCGCCGACGTCGTCGCCGTACGCCTGCCGCAGCTCGCCGACTCGCTCGACCACATCCTCGCCGCGATGGAGCGCAAGCGAGGCAAGCCCCTGGCCGAACTGGACCGCAAGGCCAAGCAGGAGATCGTACGGGCCCTTGAGGCGCGTGGCGCGTTCTCCGTGCGCCACGGCGTGGAGACCGTCGCGAGCGCCCTCGGCGTGAGCCGCTTCACCGTCTACAACTACCTCAACCGCGACAAGTCCTGACCGGGCCGGATGCGCTCCGCGCGCACCTGGTACGACGAGCAGCCGCCCGGCATCCGGGCGGCGGCGTTTGCCACTCCGAATTTTCAACAAAGTGTTGACGGTGTCCGGCGGAGGGCGTTAGCTGTTCGCAGCCCGTTCCGCCCAAGGCCACGGAGGCACTCGTGACATCGACTTCCGCGCCGCCGGGCCTCGCCCGGTTCAACGCCCTCGAGGAGCGCGCGGCCTCCGCCGTCCTCCACGAGGCGTGCGCCTCCACGGCATGGGCCGGGCGGCTGCTCGCGGCACGCCCCTACCGCACCGCCGACGAGCTGTACGCCGTCAGTGACGCGGCCATGGCCGAGCTGACCACCGCGGACCTCGAGGAGGCGATGGCCGGCCACCCGCCGATCGGCCGCCCGAAGCCGGGCGACCCCACCTCGGCCCGGGAGCAACGCGGCATGGCCGGCGCCTCCGAGGAGCTCAGGGCGGAGATGCTCGAACTGAACCTCGCGTACCAGGAGAAGTTCGGGCACGTCTTCCTGATCTGCGCGACCGGCAGGACCGGAGAGCAGATGCGCGACGCGGTCAAGGAGCGGATCGGCAACACGCCCGAACAGGAACGGGAGATCGTCCGTGCCGAGCTGGGGAAGATCAACCGTATCCGGCTCACCCGACTGCTCGACTCCGCCTGAAGAGGTCACCGCATGAGCACCGAGACCACCGCCTCCGTGTCCACGCACATCCTGGACACCAGCGTCGGCCGTCCCGCCCGGGGCGTCGCCGTCCGGCTCTCCGCCCGCTCGGGCCGGGACGCGGACTGGCAGGCGCTCGGCGGCTCCGCGACCGACGCGGACGGCCGGTGCAAGGACCTCCCGGGCCCGCCGGAAGGGACCACCCACGTACGGCTCGACTTCGCCGTCGAGGCGTACTTCGAAAGGTTCGAGAAGAAGCAAGCCGATGCGCAGCAGGACGCCCCCGCGAATCGGGACAGCGGTACCACCGGAGCGTTCTTCCCGGAGGTGACGGTCACGTTCGCCGTCGTGCCGGGCGAGCACTACCACGTACCGCTGCTGCTCACCCCGTTCGGCTACTCCGTTTACCGAGGGAGCTAGCTACATGACCGTCAACTCCCGCCCCGCCCGCCCTGTGATGCTGGGACAGAACCAGTACGGCAAGGCCGAGAACCGAGTCGTCAGGATCACGCGGGACGGCGACACCCACCACATCAAGGACCTGAATGTGTCCGTGTCGCTCTCCGGCGACATGGACGAGGTCCACTACTCCGGCTCCAACGCCCATGTGCTGCCGACGGACACCACCAAGAACACGGTGTACGCGTTCGCCAAGGAGCACGGCATCGAGTCCGCCGAGCAGTTCGGCATCCACCTCGCCCGCCACTTCGTGGCGTCGCAGGAGCCGATCCACCGGGCCCGCATCCGCATCGAGGAGTACGCCTGGGACCGGATCGAGCACGCGGGGCGGGGCGCGCACTCCTTCGTCCGCAGGGGCCAGGAGACCCGCCTGACACAGATCACCCACGACGGCTCGTCCTGGGAGGTGGTCTCGGGCCTGAAGGACCTGACCGTGATGAACTCGACCGACTCCGAGTTCTGGGGCTATGTCAAGGACAAGTACACGACACTGCCCGAGGCGTACGACCGCCTCCTGGCCACGTCCGTCACCGGCCGCTGGCGCTTCGGCTGGAGCGACGACGCCCAGGAGATGCCGGACTGGAACAGCTCCTACGAGGAGACGAAGAAGCACCTACTCCGGGCCTTCGCCGAGACCTACTCCCTGTCCTTGCAGCAGACCCTGTACCAGATGGGCGCGCGCATCATCGAGCACCGTGACGAGATCGACGAGGTCCGCTTCTCGCTCCCGAACAAGCACCACTTCCTGGTGGACCTGGAGCCGTTCGGGCTGAAGAACGACCCCGCCGAGGGAGCCGTGTACTTCGCCGCCGACCGCCCGTACGGCCTGATCGAGGCCACGGTCCTGCGGGACGGCTGCGACGCGCGGATCCCTGTGGACCTCACCAACCTGTGACGCAACGGGGTGCCCCCGTCCCCTCAAGGGGCACCCTCTTCCTTCGGCACCCGCGGCCCGGCATCCGACACCGGGCCGCGGCACTCAGACTCCCAGGGTCCTGCCGTGCCCTCTGCACAGAGCGAAAAGGACGAACCATGGCAGCAGCCCAGCGCATCGTCATCGAGAACGGTGCGATCGCGACCGTGGACGCCGACGACACCGAGTACCCCACGGGGCATGTCGTCGTCGCCGGGAACCGCATCGAGGCCATCGGCGCGGGCCAGGCTCCCGAGGGCCTGGAGAACGTCGTACGCCGTATCGACGCGACCGGGCACCTCGTCACCCCCGGCCTGGTCAACACCCACCACCACTTCTACCAGTGGATCACCCGGGGCCTGGCCACGGACCACAACCTCTTCGACTGGCTCGTCGCGCTGTACCCGGCATGGGCGCGCATCGACGAGACGATGGTGTACGCGGCGGCGCGGGGATCGCTCGCGATGATGGCCCGCGGCGGCGTCACCACCGCCATGGACCACCACTACGTCTACCCGAAGGGCTCCGGCGACCTGTCCGGCGCCCTCGTCCGTGCCGCCCGCGAGACGGGGGTCCGCTTCACTCTCGCCCGAGGCTCCATGGACCGCAGCGAGAAGGACGGCGGTCTGCCGCCGGACTTCGCCGTGGAGACCCTCGAGGGCGCGCTGGCCGCCACCGAGGCCACCATCGACAAGCACCACGACCCCTCATTCGAGGCCATGACCCAGGTCGCCGTGGCGCCCTGCTCCCCCTTCTCCGTCTCGACCGAACTCCTCAGGCAGGGCGCCGAACTGGCGCGGCACAAGGGAGTACGGCTGCACACCCACGGCTCGGAGACGGTGGAGGAGGAGAAGTTCTGCCACGAGCTGTTCGGCATGGGCCCCACCGACTACTTCGAGTCGACGGGCTGGCTCGGCGAGGACGTGTGGATGGCGCACTGCGTCCATATGAACGACGCCGACATCGCCGCCTTCGCCCGTACGAGGACGGGGGTCGCCCACTGCCCGTCGTCCAACGCCCGCCTGGCCGCGGGCATCGCACGGGTCCCCGACATGCTCGCGGCGGGTGTCCCGGTCGGCCTGGGCGTCGACGGCACGGCCTCCAACGAGTCCGGCGAACTCCACACCGAACTGCGCAACGCGCTCCTGATCAACCGCCTGGGCGCGCATCGCGAAGCCGCCCTGAACGCCCGCCAGGCGCTGCGCCTCGGCACCTTCGGGGGCGCCCAGGTCCTCGGCCGCGGCGCGGAGATCGGCTCCCTGGAGCCGGGCAAACTCGCCGACCTCGTGCTGTGGAAGCTCGACACGCTGGCCCACGCCTCGATCGCCGACCCGGTGACCGCGCTGGTCTTCGGGGCGGCCGCCCCCGTCACCCTCTCCCTCGTCAACGGCGAACCGGTCGTCGAGAACGGACGTCTGCTGCACGTCGACGAGGACGCCGTGGCCCGCTCCACGCGGGAGGAGGCCCAGCGCCTGGCGCGGATCGCCGCGCGGGACTGAGCAGCCGAAGGCTCCGGCCGGGAGGGACGGCTCCCGGCCGGAAGCCGTGGACCGAGCGGGGTCCACGGCAACCGTCTCCGGGGCGCGCAGGGATGTGCGCGCCCCGGGACGGACTCCGTTCGCTCCCTCGAACGGTCTGCGTCCCCGGTCCCGTACGACCGACCTGCCGGTCATCTGCGCCGCGGTGACGCCAGCACGTACCGCTCCCCGGCCCGCGGCGGGGTGTGCTCGCTCACCTGCCAGCCCGCGTTCTCCAGCGTGGCCGCACAGGAGCGCAGTGCCGCGAGGTCCGGCTGGTGCACGGCGACCGCCTCCGGCTGCGGGGTCGCCCGCACCCGGTAGCCGTCCCCCTGGTCCCCGGTCGCGGGCCGGTGCCCGGCGGCCTCCAGGGCGAGTGCGGCGGCAGGCACCAGATGGGCGCGCTCCCAGCCGCACGGGCGGTCCGTGGCACCGCCCGGGTTGGTCATCCGGCGCAGCTCAAGCAGCCCCTGCCAGGCGCTGTGCACCTCGCGTGCCCGCGCGGGCCCGGTGTCCTCGCACTCCTCACCGCCGACCCGCGCGGCGAACACGCCCGAGTCCGCCGCCGGGGCGGAAGCGTCCGGCACCGCTTCTTCCTCGGGGGGCGCCTCCCGTATGCGATGACCCGCCGGTGTGAGGAAGTGGTCATGCGGCGGACGCGGATGCCGGAAGGCCAGCCCCCGCTTCACCAGCGCGGCAAGCTGGACGTCCGTCCCCTTCAGCCGCCCGGTGACGGGGTCGGCGGCTTCGATCACACGCCGCTGTGCGGCGGTGGGCGGTCGGGTCACGGCGTGCTCCTTCCCGCGGGGAAGAGGACGGACGCTCGTGTCCCCCCTCAGTGTTCCTCGGACGGCCCCGCCTCCCCCGCGGAGAGGGACCCATGGGAACAGTACGCGTCGGGTCTGACATTCCAGCCGGCCATCACATGGCGGCGGTGCTCCGTGCTCAGCCGGCTCATGGTCCCCGTGGAGAGCTGGAACAAGGCGCCCGCCGAGGCCGGCAGACCGAGCCGCCGCGCGGTCAGCACCCGCAGGAAATGGCCGTGTGAGACGACGACCACGCTGCCCTCCGCCTCGGCGAGCGCCGCGTCGATCCTGGCGAGTACCCGGTCCGCGCGCGCTCCGACCTCCTCCGGGCTCTCCCCGGGGTGCTCCGGGGGGCCGGGGGCGACGCCGTCCGTGAACAGGAACCAGTCCGGCAGCGTCCGCTGGATCTCGACGGTCGTGACGCCCTCGTACCCGCCGTAGTCCCACTCGGACAGGTCCGCGTCGACGCGCGCGCCCCCGATCCCGGCCAGCCGGGCCGTCTCCCGGGCCCGCTGCATCGGGCTGACGAACGCCGACGCGATGTGATGCCGGGCGATCAGCGGAGCCAGCCGGCGCGCCTGTTCCCGGCCGTGGTCGGTCAGCGGGACGTCGGTCCGCCCGGTGTGCCGTCCGGACAACGACCATTCGGTCTCACCGTGCCGGACCAGAATGAGGTCGCCCACGCCGTGCCGCCCTTCCCGCTCCGCCTCTCAGCGCACCGTGCCACACACGCACGGCGGCGCGCAGGACGGACTGGGCCAGACGGCCGTTCCGGGAAGGTCCCCCGGCCCGCGGGGAAGGCGGGCCGGCGCCCCGTCCTACTGGCGGTAGCCGCTCAGAAAACGGCCGATCCGCCCGATCGCCGCCTCCAGATCGTCCGCGTGAGGCAGTGTGAGGATGCGGAAGTGGTCGGGGGTGGGCCAGTTGAATCCGGTGCCCTGGACCACCTGGATCTTCTCCCGCAGCAGCAGGTCCAGCACGAACTTCTCGTCGTCGTGGATCTTGTGCACCTTGGGATCCAGGCGCGGGAACGCGTACAGCGCGCCCTTGGGCTTCACACAGCTCACTCCGGGGATCTCGTTGAGCTTCCGCCAGACCACTTCGCGCTGTTCGTGGAGGCGGCCGCCGGGCGCGGTCAGCTCGCCGATGGACTGCCGGCCGCCGAGCGCGGCCTGGATCGCGTACTGGGCGGGGGCGTTGGCGCACAGCCGCATGGAGGCCAGCATCGTCAGGCCCTCCAGGTAGTTGCGCGCGTGCTGCTTCGGCCCCGTGACGACCAGCCAGCCGGAGCGGAAACCCGCCACCCGGTAGGTCTTCGACAGTCCGCAGAAGGTGAGGACCACCAGGTCGGGGGCGAGGGCGGCGGCCGAGTGGTGTACGGCGTCGTCGTACAGGATCTGGTCGTAGATCTCGTCCGCGAAGACCATCAGGCCGTGCCGGCGGGCCAGGTCGAGGATGCCCTCGACGATCTCCTTGGGGTAGACCGCGCCCGTCGGGTTGTTGGGGTTGATGATCACGACGGCCTTCGTACGGTCCGTGATCTTCGCGGCCATGTCGTCCAGGTCCGGGTACCAGTCGGCCTGTTCGTCGCACAGGTAGTGCACGGCCTTGCCGCCCGCGAGGGTGGTCACGGCCGTCCAGAGGGGGAAGTCCGGTGCGGGGATGAGGATCTCGTCGCCGTCCTCCACCAGCGCCTGCACGGCCATCGAGACCAGCTCGGAGACGCCGTTGCCGAGGAAGACGTCGTCCACGCCGACCTCCAGACCCTTGGCCTGGTAGCGCTGGGCCACGGCGCGGCGGGCGGAGAGGATGCCGCGCGAGTCCGTGTAGCCGTGCGCCTGCGGCAGCATCCGGATCATGTCCTGGAGGATCTCCTCCGGTGCCTCGAAACCGAAGAGCGCGGGATTGCCGGTGTTCAGGCGCAGCACGCTGTGCCCCGCCTCCTCCAGCGCGTTGGCGTGCTCGATCACCGGGCCGCGGATCTCGTAACAGACCTCGCTGAGCTTGCTCGACTGCCGGAACTCCATGCGCCGTTTCCCCTCCGCTGTCCGTGGTTGCTTGGTTTTACCAAGTGGCGGCTTGGAAAGTCCAACAACATGTCTAGACTGCGTCGCATGTCACCTCGCCGAAGCTACGACCAGTACTGCTCCACGGCCCGGGCCCTCGACGCCGTCGGCGACCGCTGGACCCTTCTGATCGTCCGCGAGCTGCTCGCCGGTCCCCGCCGCTACACCGATCTGCACGCGGACCTGCCCGGCGTGAGCACCGACGTCCTGGCGTCCCGGCTGAAGGACATGGAGCGCGACGGACTGACCACACGCCGCAGGTTGCCGCCTCCCGGAGTCGCGTATGTGTACGAACTCACCGGCCGGGGGCGGCAGTTGCTGCCGGTGATCCAGGCGCTCGGGGCGTGGGGCGCGCCCGCGCTGGCGGAGCGCCGGCCGACGGACGCGGTGCGCGCGCACTGGTTCGCGCTGCCGCTGCTGCGGGCGCTGCCGGGCGAGGGGCTCGTCCAGGTCCGGCTCGACGAGGGGGAGTTCCATCTGTGGCTCGGCGCCGAGGACGGTCCGGTGTACGGCGACGGGCCCGGCCCCGAGGAGCCCGACGCCCGGCTCACCCTCGACGCGGAGACCTGCATCGCTCTCGGACGCGGCGCCTTGACACTCCATCAGGCGCTCGCGCAGGGGCGCGTCGCGGTGTCGGGGGACAGCACGCTCGCCAAGGTGCTGCGCGGAGACTGAAGGGGGACGGAACGGGGCCGAAGGGGGACTGATGAGGGACGCAACGGGTCTGAAGGGGGGCGGAAGAGGGACGCAACGGGGTCTGAAGGGGGACGGAAAGGCGGGGGCCCGCCGTGTCCGCAGGGACGCGGCGGGCCCCCGGCCGAGGCCGGCAGCGGGGCGTCAGACGCCCGGCGGCACCCGGGACGGCCGCCCCGAACCGCGCGTCAGCGCATGGCCGCCGATGCCCGCGAGTGCCGCGAGGACGCCGCCGATCGCCGTCCACACCCAGCGATCCGACCACCAGCCGGACGTGTCGGGCTTCAGCGACGAGAGCGTGGGCGCATCCGACGCGGAGTCCGAGGACTTCTGCGCGATCCCCGGCACCAGCGGCTGCCCCAGCGAACCGTCCACCGCCGCCGAACCGCCGATGTCCTTGGAGTCCACCCGGACCTCGGCGTTCACCGGCAGACCGAGGTCGGCCGTGCCGAGCCCCACGGCGGTCAGACGGATGTAGTACGTGCCCGGCAGCGGGTCGTTGGCCCAGGTCTCCGACCAGGCACGGACCGTGCGCAGCGTGCAGGCGAGGTCGACGGAGGCCGCGCCCTGGGCGGTCGTGCGCGTCTGCGCCCCGTACTGGCACGCCTGGCGCCGCCGCAGCCCGTCGTACACGTCCAGCTGCCAGGTCTGCGTCCCGCTGCGGGACGACGAGGGCAGCTTCACCGTCGCCTTCACCGTGGGCCGCTGCCCCGCGTCCGCGGGGAACTGCCAGTACAGATAGTCGCCCGTGGAGCCGCTCGCCGTGGCCTGCTGCCCCTGCTCGATCTCGGTCGCCGTACGGAACGACGTGCCCGCCGACGTGGGCGCGGCACTGTCACCCGACGGGCTCGCGGACGGCGAGGCGTCGGCGACGGCCGGGGAGGCGGCGGCGCCCAGCAGCAGGGCCGTCGCGGTCAACGCTCGTGCGATACGCATCAGTTGGTCCTCCAGACCGCGATCCGCCAGCGCGACAGCCAGCCCCACAGCACACCCGCGACGAAGCCGGTCAGCACCAGGGCGCCGAGCAGCCACCAGCCACGCCCCAGACCGAAGGAGGCCACATCGCCCGCCTGGTCGGGACCGTCGACGACGTCGACCGTCAGCTCCAGCGGAAGGCCCGGCGTGGTCTTCACACCGGCTGCCGGGGAGAAGGAGTCGGCGACCTGGAGGCACACCGTCTCGGCGGGCGCGTCCTCGTCGTCGCTCTCGGCCTTCGGGTACCGCAGGCCCGTCGACACGACGTCCGTACGGCCCGAGCCGGTCGCCTCACCGCGTACGATCTCCCGTCCGTGCACGGTGACCGCGCGCAGCGTCACCCCGTAGTCGGGGTTCACCTGCCGGTCGTCGGAGACGCTCACCGAGGCGCGCAGCTCCTGGCCCGGCTTCACGTCCACGCGGTAGAAGCGGTGCTGCCCGAACTCCTCGCGGTCGGTGTACAGGCCCGACTTCAGGGTGGGTGCCGTCGTGCACTGCGCGGTGCCGTCCACGGCGACCGGCGTGACCACCTTGTCCGCCGTGCGGTCCACCAGCTGGTTCACCTTGTGGGAGAGCTCCGCCTTGTGCTGCACCGACGTGTAGGTGCCGCCGGTCGCCTCGGCGATGCAGCTCAGCTGCTTGCTCAGCTTGCTGTCCGGCACGAGCCCCAGCGTGTCGATGGTCAGCCCGATCCCCTTGGCCGCTATCTCCCGGGCCACCTCGCACGGGTCGAGCGGGGCGCAGGTGTCCTCTCCGTCGGTGATGAGGACGATACGGCGGGTGCCGTTGCCGCCGTCGAGGTCGTCCGCCGCCTTGAGCAGGGCCGGGCCGATCGGCGTCCAGCCGGTGGGCTGGAGCGTCGCCACGGCCGTCTTGGCGTCGGTCCGGTTCAGCGGCCCCACCGGATACAGCTGCGCGGTGTCCTTGCAGCCGGTCTGGCGGTCGTTGCCCGGGTAGTTGGCGCCGAGCGTCCGGATACCGAGCCTCACCTCCTCCGGTGTCGCGTCGAGAACCTCGTTGAAGGCCTGCTTGGCCGCGGCCATCCGCGAGCCGCCGTCGATGTCCCGCGCCCGCATCGAACCGCTGACGTCGAGGACGAGATCGACCTTGGGCGCGTCCTGGGCTGTCGTCTCGTCTGCGGCGGCCCCGGCCGGGACGGCCATCCCGGCAGCCAGGGCGGCGAGCAGGGCGCAGACTCCCGCCGCCAGCCGTTGTCTTGTGATCATCGGCGGATCCTATTGATCAATGGGGGCGCGCTTCAAAACGATCTCGTTGATCTCAGGGGGCGGGCTCTTGAACGAGGGGGTTGGGCAGCCGTGTCCACAGGTCCCCGGGACGCTCGGGGGACAGCCGCATCAGCGTCAGCGCCTTGGCGTGCAGCGGCTCCTCGCGCAGCGCCACCAGATCGGGCGTGACCGGCAGATCCCCGGTCGTGGCCTCCAGCGCCGCGCCCAGCGCGCGGCCCGCACCGGCCGTGGAGGCCAGCGTCCCCGCGACGAGCGAGCCGAACAGCTTGCGGCGCAGGGCCGTTTCGTCGTCGGTGACGATCCGGTCGGCCACCTCGGGGGCCTTGATGCCGTGCCGGGCCAGCCGGGCCGGGCTCACCCGGATGTCCGCCAGGTCGCGGTAGACCAGCCGCAGCGGGTCCCCCGCGGCCGAGAGCACCACCAGCAGGTTCTGGCCGTGCGCCTCCAGTGCCACTCCCAGGTCGAGCAGGCGCAGCCCCACGGTGAGCGCCAGACGGGTGAATGCGGCGAGCCAGCCCGGGGACGCGGGAAGGCCCGTGACCGGCAGCGCGGCCACCGGGACCACCCACTCGCCCGCCGCCGCGTCCGCGTACGTCTCGGGCGACTCGCGCACCATCGCGGCGAGATCCGGCGAGTGGGCGCTGAACGCCCCCAGGGTGTGGGTGACCCGCAGGAGGCCGTCGGTGCGCTCGGCGAGCGACTCCACGAACCGGGAGACGACAAGGGCGGTCTCCACGGACGAGACCGAGATGTCCCGTACGGACGACGTCAGCCGGGCGCTGAGGGCGGTCTTCACATGAGGGCCGCCGTCGGGCAGGGCCAGAGTGCGCAGGTTCATCAGCGGATGCGCCACCGGACCGTCCTCGGCCGCGCCGCGGAGCACATGCGCCCTCTGCCAGGGGTGCACCGGCAGCAGCGGGCGATCGCCGTCCCACAGCCAGGACGGCCACTCGCCCCGCAGCAGACCGTCGGCCACGGGCACCAGGCCGAGGCGCACCAGGGGGCGGTGCTCGGGCCCGTAGGCGAGCTGCTCGGCGACGGAGAAGCCGGGCCGGGAACGGCAGGCGGGGTGGTACGGGTGCCCGTCCACCACCCGCTGTTCCCATGCCCAGCTCGTCGCCGGCTCGGGCACGTCCTGCGGCCCGTCGGCCCGCGACAGCGCCAGCGAGGCCGTGCTGTGGTCGAGCTCGGCGGCGAACGCGGCGCCGTGCGGCACACCGAGGGCCGTGACCAGCTCCGCCGCACGGCCGTATCCGCGCCCGTCCAGGAACACCTGAGTGGCGTACGGGGCGGTGGCGTACGGGTCGGCGGGCGGCCCGTGCAGCCGGCGCCCGTCCGCCAGATGCAGGACCAGCCCGTCGCAGGTCGGCTCCCGACGGACGATCCACGGCAGCGGCTCATGGGCCAGCGCCCGCCACAGGCGCGTCAGGACGGCGGCCCGGGCACCGGGAAGCTCGGCCGCGTACGCCGGCGACAGATCGGGCCGTACGGCGTCCAGCTCGCGGCTGAGCTGGACCTCGGCGGAAGAGGAAGGGGACACGGGCGGGCTCCTCGGTGACAGGCGGCGCATTCGTGGTGCCGGACCACGACAGACATACTGATCGTCAGTGCACCGTACGGAACGAATGGAGCGCGTGGACCGCATGCACGACAGGGACCGCGTCCCCGAGCGCGCCGACGACTACGCGGCGGCCCCGCTGCTCAACTGTCTGCTCAGGGAGGTGGCGGAGCCCGCGGGTGAGCAGGGCGTCCACCGGCTGCGGGCCGGCGGCCGGCTGCTGCGCGTGCGCGGCGGGCGGCGCCCCCGCGATCCCGAGGTGCACGCCGGCGGGACCTGGCATCGGCTCACCCACGCCGAGCTGGTCAAGCTCACCGCCGAGGAGCTGCGCCGGGCCACCGGCCTGTCCAACCCCGACCTCCCCGGAGAGATGATCGACAGCCGGGACGCGGTGGCCGCGATCCTGGCCGCACGCGCCCGCGCGACACCGCCGAGAGACCTGTACCTGCGCTCCGAGCAGTCCCTGATCACCGGGCACCCCCACCATCCGGCGCCCAAGGCGCGCGGCGGCGGTCCCGTCGCGAGCTGGCTGCCGTACGCCCCCGAGGCCCACGCGTGCTTCCCGCTCACCCTTCTGGGCGTACGCGAGGACATGGTCGTCGAGGAGGGTGACACCACGGCACTCGACACGCTGTGCGCGGCCCCGCCCGGCTACCGGGTGCTGCCCGCGCACCCCTGGCAGCTCGACCTGGTGGGCGGTCGCCCGGGGATCCGTGCGGCGTTCGAGGACGGGCGCCTGGTGCGGCTCGACGGCGCCCCGCGGACCGTGTGGCCCACGGCCGCGATCCGAACGGTGTACGCCCCCGGCAGCGATCACTTCCTCAAGTTCAGCCTGGACGTGCGGATCACCAACGACATCCGCCGGCTGTGGCGCCACGACCTGCTCAAGCTGCGCCGCACCGACGCGGCGGCGGCGGCCGCGTTCGCCGCGTACCGCGGCCCCGCGGCCTGGCTGAGCGACCGCGGCTACCGCACGGCCGGCTTCGCCTTCGAGGAACTCGCCGTCCTGGTCCGCGACGGGCTGGCCCCCCACCTCCGGCCCGGCGCCACCCCGCTGCTCGCGGCGGCCCTCGTGGAGGGCTTCGACGGCAGCCCGCTCGAGCGGCTCACCGATCCGGCGGCCTGGTGGACCGCGTATCTGCGCCAGGTCGTGCCCCCGGTCCTGGAGGCGTTCGAGCGCCATGGGGTCGTCCTGGAGGCACATCTGCAGAACACCCTGGCCGCGGTGGACGCCGCAGGCCTGCCCGTGCAGGCGCTGTTCCGCGACGCGGAGGGCGTGAAGCTCCTCACGGAGGTGCCCCGCGCGGCGGGCTGGGAGCGGCTCGTGTACTGCCTGGTCGTCAACAACCTCACGGAGGTGGCCGCGCTGCTGGCCGAACGCCACCCCGGCTGGAACCCCTGGCCCGCCGCTCGCGCGGAGCTGGCCCGCCACCCAGTCCCCGAGATCCCCGACCTGCTGGCCTCGCCCACCCTCCCCGGCAAGACGAACCTGCTGCTGCGCTGGACGGGCGCGGACGGCGCGGACGCGCGCTACCTGCCCCTGCCGAACCCGCTGGCGTGCCGCTGACCGGCGGCCGCCGGCGGCTTCCGCCGGCCGACGCCGGCCCGCGGACTTCGTCGGCGGCTGGCCTACAGTGGCCGGTGTGCTGCGCGACGTGACTGCTGTTCGATACGTGACCCCGCTGAGGTCCGGCGGCTCCGTGCCCGGGATCGTCGAGGGCGACGATCTCGGGACGTACGTCGTGAAGTTCACCGGCTCCGCGCAGGGCGTGAAGGCGCTGGTCGCCGAGGTGATCGTGGGGGAACTGGCCCGCAGCCTCGGCTTGCGCGTCCCCGAGCTGGTGCTCGCCCACTTCGACCCGTCGATCGCCGCGCACGAGCCCCACCAGGAGGTGCGCGACCTGCTGAACGCGAGCCCCGGTCTCAACCTCGGCATGGACTACCTGCCGGGCGCCCGGGACTTCACCCCCGAGGTCGCGAGGGCCTGCACGGTCGACCCGGTGGAGGCGGGCCGCATCATCTGGCTCGACGCCCTGACCGTGAACGTCGACCGCACGGTCCACAGCTCCAACCTCATGGTCTGGCCCACCTTCGGCACCGCACCCCCGCGGCTGTGGCTGATCGACCACGGCGCCGCCCTCGTCTTCCACCACCGCTGGGACGCCTCCGCGCCCGAGAAGGCCTACGACTTCCGCCACCACGCCCTCGGTCACTTCGCCCCGGACATGCGGGCCGCCGAGGCCGAGCTCGCGCCCCGGGTGACCGACGAACTGCTGCGCGAGATCACCGAAGAGGTGCCGGACGCCTGGCTGACCGGCGAGCCCGGCTTCGCGACGCCCGGCGAGCTCCGGAACGCCTACGTGGAGTACCTCTCGGCGCGGGTGAAGGCGTCCGAGGGGTGGCTGCCCACCGACTTCCCCACCCGGGAGGAACTCGCCGCCGAGGAGGCCCTGCGCGCGGCACGGACACAGCAAGGCCGGCCGGACTGGCTCAAGCGGGTCCCCGACCTGCACGGCAAACCGGCGGCGGAACAGGATTGGTCGGTGCACCTGGGATGACGGACACCCATGAGGGAGAGACCCACCGCGTCCAGATCGAGTACTGCACCCAGTGCCGGTGGCTGCCCCGCGCCGCCTGGCTGGCGCAGGAGCTGCTGACGACGTTCGAGACCGAGCTGACGGAACTCGCGCTCAAACCGGGCAAGGGCGGGGTCTTCGTCGTACGGGTGAACGACGAGGTGGTCTGGGACCGTCGCGAGCAGGGTTTCCCCGAGCCCACGGCGGTCAAGCGCCTCGTACGCGACCGAGTGGCCCCGGGGAAGCCCCTTGGCCACTCGGAGAGGCCGGCGGAGTGACTCAGCCTGCGAGCTGCTCGTACGCGGGGAGGGTGAGGAAGTCCGCGTAGTCCTCGTCGAGCGCCACCTTCAGGAGCAGGTCGTGGGCCTGCTGCCAGTGGCCGGCCGCGAAGGCGTCCTCGCCGGCCTCGGCCCTGATGTTGGCGAGTTCCTCGGCGGCGACCCTGCGGGCAAGCTCCGGGGTCGCCTTCTCGCCGTTCTCGAACTCGACGCCCGCGTTGATCCACTGCCAGATCTGGGAGCGGGAGATCTCCGCGGTGGCCGCGTCCTCCATGAGGTTGAAGATGGCGACCGCGCCGAGACCGCGCAGCCAGGCCTCGATGTAGCGGATGCCGACCTGGACCGCGTTGACCAGCCCCGCGTAGGTCGGCCTGGCGTCCAGGGAGTCGACGGCGATCAGGTCGGCCGCCTTGACGTCGACGTCCTCGCGCAGCCGGTCCTTCTGGTTCGGCCGGTCGCCGAGGACCTGGTCGAAGGACTCCATCGCGATGGGCACGAGGTCGGGGTGGGCGACCCACGAGCCGTCGAAACCGTCGGCCGCCTCGCGGTCCTTGTCGGCGCGGACCTTCTCGAAGGCGACCCGGTTGACCTCGGGGTCCCTGCGGGAGGGGATGAAGGCCGCCATGCCGCCGATCGCGTGCGCGCCGCGCTTGTGGCAGGTACGGACGAGGAGTTCGGTGTACGCGCGCATGAACGGCGCCGTCATCGTGACCGCGTTGCGATCCGGAAGGACGAACTTCGCCCCGCCGTCACGGAAGTTCTTGACGATGGAGAAGAGGTAGTCCCAGCGGCCCGCGTTCAACCCGGAGGCGTGGTCGCGGAGTTCGTAGAGGATCTCCTCCATCTCGTACGCCGCCGTGATCGTCTCGATCAGGACGGTGGCGCGGATGGTGCCCTGAGGGATGCCGACGTGGTCCTGGGCGAACACGAAGACGTCGTTCCAGAGGCGGGCCTCCAGGTGCGACTCCGTTTTCGGCAGGTAGAAGTAGGGGCCCTTGCCGAGGTCGAGCAGGCGCCGGGCGTTGTGGAAGAAGTACAGGCCGAAGTCGACGAGGGCGCCCGGCACCTGCTCTCCGTCCACCAGGAGGTGACGCTCGTTCAGATGCCAGCCGCGCGGCCGCATGACGACCGTCGCCAGTTCCTGCGCCGGGCGCAGGGCGTACGACTTGCCCGTAGCCGGGTCGGTGAAGTCGATGGCCCGGGTGTAGGCGTCGATCAGGTTGAGCTGGCCGAGGACCACGTTCTCCCAGGTGGGAGCGGAGGCGTCCTCGAAGTCCGCGAGCCAGACCCGCGCCCCCGAATTGAGGGCGTTGACGGTCATCTTGCGGTCGGTGGGTCCGGTGATCTCGACGCGGCGGTCGTTGAGGGCCTCGGGGGCGGGGGCCACTCGCCAGGAGTCGTCCGCGCGGATCCCGGCGGTCTGCGGGAGGAAGTCGAGCGTCGAGGTACGGGCGATCTCCGCGCGGCGCTCGGCCCGGCGGGCGAGCAGTTCGTCGCGCCGGGGGGCGAACCGGCGGTGCAGCTCGGCCACGAAGGCGAGGGCCGCGTCGGTGAGGACCTCGTCCTGCCGCGGCAGGGGCTCGGCGTCGATGACGACCGGCGACGGCGCTGGTGTGGACATGAGCTGTCACTTCCTTCGGCGAGCTGATGCGGGGGCGCCGCGGCACGGACGGATACGGCACCGGGTGCCAGAGGGATCAGGATGCGGCTGACTACGCCTCCCGACGGTCAGACGCTTCTGATCAGTGGATACTAGTTTCCTCATAGTGGAAGTTCAATGATCTGTTGACGTCGAGAGTCTCCGCTTCGAGGGAAGGCGGCGCTCCGTGCCACCGCGCTCACTCCAGGTGGGTCAAGTCGCCCTCGGTGTCGATGTCGTAGGGCCGCGCCACGTCCCCGCACTCGACCAGCCGGATCGCGCCCTCGTGCTCCTTCAGATAGGCGCGGGCTCCGCGGTCCCCGGTGGCGGACGCCTCGACGCCGGTCCAGTGAGCGGTTCCGAAGAGGACCGGATGGCCACGGACGCCCCCGTACGCGGCCGCGGCCAGGGAGGACTCGTCCTCGTACGCGGCGAGGACCCGGGCCGCCGCCTCCGGGCCGATGCCGGGCTGGTCGACGAGCGAGACCAGGGCGGCCCGGGCGCCCGTCCCGGCGAGCGAGCCGAGTCCGGCGCGCAGCGAGGAGCCCATGCCCTGCTCCCAGTCCGGGTTGTCCACCAGCACGCAGCCGGACAGGTCCGCACGCTCCCGGACGTCCTCGGCCGCCGCACCGAGGACCACATGGACGCGGTCGCACCCGGCCGCACGCAGGACCCCCACCGCGTACTCCACCAGCGGCCGCCCCCGGTGCACGAGCAGCGCCTTCGGGCGTCCGCCCAGCCGGCGCCCCCCGCCTGCCGCCAGCAGCAGCCCGGCGACCCCGTCTCGACCGCCTCCACTTCGCGTCATATCTCCTGCATACCCGAGGCGCGGCGGTCGCGTGGCTCCCAGGACTGAATTCCGGTCCCCATGCTGGCGCCCGGCGTACCGAGTGGCGTTTACTGGCTCTCCCTCGGCGCCCGGCCGGCGCCCTGGGCGGCGGGCGTCGGTGCGGAGCATGCGCACGAAGGCGTGCGAGGGGGGAGCTGTGTTGCGGAGCTTGAGGCAGAGGCCGGTGACCGGCGGCGACGAGAATCGAAGAGTGGCGGAACTGCGGACCGCCGTGTCCCGGCTGCGCCGTGAACTCGCCGTGCTCCCCGCCGAGTTCCCCGACCGGGGCATCGCCGAGGACGAACTGGCGGTGCTCGCCGCGATGGCCGCCGGCGGCGTCCCGGAGATCCCTCGTCTGCGCCGCTCCCTGCTGCTGATCGCGGGCGCGATCGGCTCGGTCAGCGCCCTCGCCAGGGGGCTCGCGGAGGTCCGTGAAGCGGTCGAGCTGTTCGGGGGTCCGCCGCCCGGCTGAGCCGAGGGACGCACACCGCCGTAGCCGGCCAGGGGTTCCCGGCGATCCCCGCGCGCGGAGGACCTGTCGTGTGGTCAGATGCCCGTGCCGGCCAGGGTCTCGGACAGTTCCGCCGCCACCTGCCGGAGCACCGGCACGATCCGCTCCGTCGCCGCGTCCGTGACCCGGCCCGCCGGGCCGGAGATGGAGATCGCCGCGGCGGTCGGGGAGTCGGGCACGGACACCGCGAGGCACCGGACCCCTATCTCCTGCTCGTTGTCGTCGACCGCGTACCCGAGCCGGCGCACCACCGCCAGCGCCGCGAGAAAGGCGTCCGGCGTGGTGATGGTCTTCTCGGTCGCGGCGGGCATGCCGGTGCGGGCCAGCAGGGCGCGCACCTCGTCGTCCGGCGTGGTGGCGAGCAGTGCCTTGCCCACGCCCGTGGAGTGCGGCAGCACCCGGCGGCCCACCTCCGTGAACATCCGCATCGAGTGCTTGGACGGCACCTGCGCCACGTAGACGACCTCGTCGCCGTCGAGCAGCGCCATGTTCGCGGTCTCCCCGGTCTCCTCCACCAGCCGTGCGAGACAGGGGCGCGCCCAGGTGCCGAGCAGCCGGGACGCCGACTCGCCGAGCCGGATCAGCCGGGGGCCGAGCGCATAGCGGCGGTTGGGCTGCTGGCGAACGTAACCGCAGGCCACGAGCGTGCGCATGAGGCGGTGGATCGTCGGCAGCGGAAGGCCGCTGCTCGCGGACAGTTCGCTGAGGCCGACCTCGCCGCCCGCGTCCGCCATCCGCTCCAGCAGGTCGAAGGCGCGCTCGAGGGACTGCACCCCGCCCGTGGCGGACTTGGCGGGGGCGTCGCTGGCGCTGGACGTCGACGTCGGCACGGCGCGTTCCTTTCGGTACTGGCGGGGAGGGCAGCAGCCTACCCGGCAGCCGGTTGACTCCCTGCTGGTGCGTAGCTACGTCCTGGCCATCGGAATTCCCATTGGAACTCTAATTCCACTTTGTGGAAACGTCCAGAGCGTATGCCGCCGCGCGTGCCGGATGGCGCTCCACCCTTGACGGCGTGAGAGTGGGAGTGAAGACTCCTTCAACAGAACGTTGAATTCCGTTGTGGGGTGTCCATCCCGTTGCCCGTAAGCGAAACGGCGCGGAGGAAGGGGTCCGGGTGTCCGACGCCGAACTGGTGCTGCGCTCGA
Source organism: Streptomyces sp. NPDC046931 (assembly GCF_040644655.1). Taxonomy (NCBI): domain Bacteria; kingdom Bacillati; phylum Actinomycetota; class Actinomycetes; order Kitasatosporales; family Streptomycetaceae; genus Streptomyces; species Streptomyces sp. NPDC046931. Next base: position 81,041 of record NZ_JBEYWX010000022.1, on the reverse strand, counting down.
GACGCGTCATCACGCCCGAAGGGACGCGTGCCGCATCCGTCGCGGTCGCCGGGAGCACGATCACGGACGTCCTGCCCTACGACGCGGACGTACCGACCGGGGCGCGCCTCGAGGACTTCGGCGACGACGTGCTGCTGCCCGGACTCGTCGACACCCACGTGCATGTCAACGACCCCGGCCGCACCGAATGGGAAGGCTTCTGGACGGCCACGCGGGCCGCGGCGGCCGGCGGCATCACCACCCTCGTCGACATGCCGCTCAACTCGCTGCCGCCGACCACGACGGTCGAGCACCTCCGTACGAAGCAGGAGACCGCGGCCGGCAAGGCCCACATCGACGTCGGTTTCTGGGGCGGCGCGCTGCCCGACAACGTGAAGGACCTGCGGCCGCTGCACGACGCGGGCGTCTTCGGCTTCAAGGCGTTCCTGTCACCCTCGGGCGTGGACGAGTTCCCGCACCTGGACCAGGAGCAACTCGCCCGGTCCCTGGCCGAGATCGCGGGCTTCGGCGGTCTCCTCGTCGTACACGCCGAGGACCCGCATCACCTCGCCGCCGCCCCGCAGCAGGGCGGCCCGAAATACACCGACTTCCTGGCCTCCCGCCCGCGAGAAGCCGAGGACACCGCCATCTCCCAGCTGATCGCACAGGCCAGGCGGTTCGACGCGCGCGTGCACGTGCTGCACCTGTCCTCCGGCGACGCGCTGCCGCTGATCGCCTCCGCCCGGGCGGACGGTGTACGGATCACGGTGGAGACCTGCCCGCACTACCTGACCCTGACGGCCGAGGAGGTCCCGGACGGGGCCAGCGAGTTCAAGTGCTGCCCGCCCATCCGCGAGGCCGCCAACCAGGACCTGCTGTGGCGCGCGCTGGCCGACGGCACGATCGACTGCGTCGTCACCGACCACTCCCCGTCGACCGCCGACCTCAAGACCGGCGACTTCGCGACGGCGTGGGGCGGCATAGCGGGTTTGCAGCTGAGCCTCTCCGCCGTGTGGACCGAGGCACGACGGCGCGGCCACGGTCTTCAGGACCTGGTCCGCTGGATGTCCACGCGCACGGCGCGGCTCGTGGGCCTCGAGTCCCGCAAAGGCGCCATCGCGGCGGGCCACGACGCGGACTTCGCGGTGTTCGCGCCCGACGAGACGTTCACCGTCGACCCGGCCGCCCTCCAGCACCGCAACCGCGTCACCGCGTACGCCGGCCGGACCCTGTCCGGGGTGGTGAGGTCGACCTGGCTGCGCGGCGAACGCATCGTGGCGGACGGCGAGTTCACCGAGCCGAAGGGCAGGCTGCTCACCCGGGCCCACTGACCACTCCCGCACCCGCCGAATCCCGAAAGGACGACCTGATCACCGTGACGGCGCAGCAGCACACCGGCCCGGCCCGCTTCACCGGCGACGCCAACCCCTACGGAGGCGGTGACCCGTACGCGGACTACCGCAGCGCCGACTTCCCCTTCACCCGGCACGCCAACCTCGCCGACCGCCGGCTCGGCGCCGCGGTCCTCGCCGCCAACGACGAGTTCTTCGCCCCCCGCGAGAACCTGCTGGTCCCCGAGCGCGCCGCATTCGACCCCGAGCACTTCGGGCACAAGGGCAAGGTCATGGACGGCTGGGAGACCCGGCGCCGGCGCGGCGTCTCGGCCGGGCACCCGTGGCCCACCGCGGAGGACCACGACTGGGCACTGATCCGCCTGGGCGCGCCGGGTGTAGTACGGGGCATCGTCGTGGACACCGCGCACTTCCGGGGCAACTACCCCCAGGCGGTGTCCATCGAGGGCACATCGGCGCCGGGCTCTCCCTCGCCCGAGGAACTCCTCGGCGACGACGTGAAGTGGACGACCCTCGTCCCGCGTACGCCGGTCGGCGGGCACGCGGCCAACGGTTTCGCCGTGGCGGTCGAGCAGCGCCTCACGCACCTGCGCGTCAACCAGCACCCCGACGGCGGCATCGCGCGCCTGCGGGTATACGGCGACGTGGTGCCCGACCCCGAGTGGCTTCGGGCGCTGGGCACCTTCGACGCCGTCGCCCTGGAGAACGGCGGCCGGGTCGAGGACGCCTCCGACCTCTTCTACTCGCCCGCCAGCAACACCATCCAGCCGGGCAGGCCCCGCAAGATGGACGACGGCTGGGAGACGCGGCGCCGCCGCGACCGGGGCAACGACTGGATCCGTTACCGGCTGGCCGCCGAGGCGCGGATCCGCGCGATCGAGATCGACACCGCGTATCTGAAGGGGAACGCGGCGGGCTGGGCGTCGGTCTCGGTCACGGGCGGCGGCGAGAAAGCCGCGGACACGGAGTGGCGGGAGATCCTCCCGCGCACCCGTCTCCAGCCCGACACCAACCACCGCTTCGTCCTTCCGGAGCCCGCCGTCGGCACGCACGCGCGCGTGGACATCTATCCGGACGGCGGCATCTCCCGGCTGCGGCTGTACGGCAGCCTCACCGAGCGGGGCGTGGCGGACCTCACGACACGCCACCGGGAACTCGGCGGCTGACCGCAACGACCACGGACTCCGGAGGCCGCGAGGACCCGTGCCTCCGGAGGGCCCGGAAACACGCCTCTGCATGCCTCCGCCTGCCTCCGCCGGGCCCGGGAGCATGCCTCCGTAGGGCCCGTGGGCATGCCCCTGCAAGGCCCGGAACCAATCGGCCCGTTTCCCGCGTTCCCCCCACGTGACTCTTCAGCAAGAAATCGTCGGCAACGCCATGCAGATGGCGGTCGTCAACCTGAGCCCCGGCCAGACCGTGTACTGCGAGGCGGGCAAGTTCCTCTTCAAGACCACGAACGTGACGATGGAGACGCGCCTGTCCGGCCCGTCGAACAGCGGCGGCCAGTCCCAGGGCGCGGGCGGCGGCATGGGCGGCTTCCTGCGCCAGGCGATGGGCACCGCCATGCAGGTCGGCCAGCGTGCGCTCGCGGGCGAGTCGCTGGCCTTCCAGTACTTCACGGCGCAGGGCGGTGAGGGCACGGTCGGTTTCGCCGGAGTGCTCCCCGGTGAGATGCGCGCGCTGGAGCTCGACGGCAGGCGCGCGTGGTTCGCCGAGAAGGACGCCTTCGTGGCCGCCGAGTCGACCGTCGACTTCGGCATCGCCTTCCAGGGCGGCCGCACGGGTATGAGCGGCGGCGAGGGCTTCGTCCTGGAGAAGTTCACCGGGTACGGCACGGTGATCATCGCCGGCGCCGGCAACTTCATCGACCTCAACCCCGCGGACTTCGGCGGCCGCATCGAGGTCGACACCGGCTGTGTCGTCGCCTTCGAGGAGGGGATCCAGTACGGCGTCCAGCGCGTCGGGGGCCTCAACCGCCAGGGGATCATGAACATGGTCTTCGGTGGCGAGGGCCTGTCCCTGGCCACCCTGGAGGGCAACGGCCGCGTCATCCTGCAATCCCTCACCATCGAGAGCCTCGCCAACGCCCTGAAGAAGGCCCAGGGCGGCGACAAGCAGGGGCCGACGGGCGGACTGTTCTCCACACACGCGGGTTGAGGATGAGTTCCGGCCGCCGTGCGTACGAGGTCTTCGCCTCGCACCGGCCGAAGGTGACCGGCCACGCCGACCCGGTGGCGTACCGGCTCAACGCGCTGCCGAAGTACGTGGCCTCACGGCGCCTGGACGCCCGGTCCCGGGCCGGAGGTTAACGTCCCGGGAACTCAGGGGGCGGGACGGGAAACTTTGTTGATTTGTCATTGACATGCCATTCTCTACGCGCGTCATCATGGCGTCATGAGATTCCCCCCACGAGCCACCCGGATCGGCACCACAGCCGCGCTCCTGTCCGCCCTCCTCATGGGCGGCACGGTCTCCGCCACCACCGCGGACGCCGCAGCCGCCTACGTCGGCAGCATCTGCCACAGCGACCTGCCGTCCCAGGCCTACACCACGCTCGACCTGATCGACCGTGGCGGCCCCTTCCCCTACTCACAGGACGGGACCGTCTTCCAGAACCGCGAGAGCGTGCTCCCCAGGCAGACGAGCGGTTACTACCACGAGTACACGGTCAAGACCCCCGGCTCCTCGACACGCGGCGCCCGCCGCATCGTCACGGGCAAGAAGTACGAGGAGGACTACTACACCTCCGACCACTACGCGACGTTCGACCTGATCGACTTCGACTGCTGAGCCCACGGCGCGCCCGCACCCGAGGAAACCGACCGTCGCCTCGGGGGCGGGCGCGCCTGCCTGGTCCGGTCGGAGGGGTCCCGCCGAAAGTCCCGTTCTGCCGTTCTCTTGTTCGCCCGTGCTCCCGGTCTCGCGTTCTCCCGATTTCCCGGTCTGCCGTTCTCCCGTTCGCCGGCGGGTCCGGCTGGCTGGCCCGGATGTGCCGCACACAGCCAGCAGGCGGCGGGGCGCGGCATCACGGGGGGCGTGTATGCGCGGGACGTTTCCGCTCGGGGGTAGCTGAAGAACACCTCGTCCGCCTCGGACGGCACCGAGGAGAGACTGCGGCCACATGGCGGTCGACCTCGACGAAACCGTGCCTGCGGGCGAACTCCAGCCCGTCGGGGTTGGTGCCGAGCACGATCGTCTCGATCCCCCACCGCTTCGACGTCCGCCGCGCCCCGCAGGGCCATCTCGCCTTCGGACACGGCATGCACTACTGCCTGGGAGCACCGCTGGCCCGGCTGGAGGCGCGCACGGCCCTGCGGACCCTGCTGGAGCGCTGCCCGGACCTGTCCCTCGACGGCCCGCCCGGCCCCTGGCGGCCGGGAATGCTGATACGGGGGGTGCGGACCCTTCCGGTGCGCTGGTAGGGGACGCACGGCGGGGCGGGGTCGCGCAGGAGCGGCGGATCAGTCGCGGGCGCCCGCGATCTCACCGAGATTCACCGGGCGGTGCTCGTGCCGGGACAGCTCGCAGGCCTCGGCGATCCGCAGCGCCTGGAGGGCCTCACGGCCGTCGCACGGGTTGGCGCGTTCTCCCTGCACCACCTCGACGAAGGCGGCGACCTCCGCCTCGTACGCGGGCGCGAAGCGCTCCAGGAAGCCGGTCCACGGCTTGTGCGCGGGCGGCGGGCCGGCCGGTTCGGTCGAGGCGATCGGCGTACGGTCGTCCAGGCCCACGGCGACCGTGTCCAGTTCGCCGGCCAGTTCCATGCGGACGTCGTAGCCGGCGCCGTTGGTGCGGGTCGCGGTCGCCGTGGCGAGCGTGCCGTCGTCCAGAGTGAGGACCACCGCCGCCGTGTCGACGTCATGCGCCTCGCGGTACATCGCCCCGCCGGCGTCCGACCCGGCCGCGTACACCTCGACGACCTCGCGGCCGGTGACCCAGCGCAGGATGTCGAAGTCGTGGACGAGACAGTCGCGGTAGATCCCGCCGGAGACGGGCAGATACTCGGCCGGCGGAGGCGCCTGGTCCGCCGTCGTCGCGCGGACCGTGTGCAGCCGTCCGAGCCGGCCGGAGCGCACGGCCTCCCGCGCGGCCGTGTAACCCGCGTCGAAGCGGCGCTGGAATCCCATGTGCAGCACCGTTCCCGCGGCGTCGACGTCGGCGAGCGCGTTCAGCGTGCCCGGCAGGTCGACCGCGATGGGCTTCTCGCAGAACACCGGGAGCCCGGAGCGCGCCGCCCGGCCGATCAGTTCCGCGTGGGCAGCGGTCGCCGCCGTGACGACCACGGCGTCCACGCCCCAGGTGAAGATCTCGTCCACACCGGGCGCGGTCGTCGCGCCCAGCCGGTCCGCGAGCGCTTTGGCCCGGGCCCTGTCGACGTCGGTGATGATGAGCGAGCCGACCTCGCGGTGGCGGCTGAGCGTGGTCGCGTGAAAGGTTCCGATCCGGCCAGCTCCGATGAGTCCGATGCGCATGGGAACAACCTGCGGGTGCACCCCCCGTCCTGTCAATGCTTTGTCCGGACAACCGGACTACACAACTTCCCGTCATCAGGTACCGGAGCTACGCTCGGCCCGTGCCGAAACCAGATGTGGATCCGACCGTCTCGCTCCAGCTCGGTGTCGACCGGACCAGCCCGGTGCCCCTGTACTTCCAGTTGTCCCAGCAGCTGGAGGCCGCGATCGAGCACGGGCAGCTCACGCCGGGCAGCCTGCTCGGCAACGAGATCGAGCTGGCCGGGCGCCTCGGCCTGTCCCGGCCCACCGTCCGCCAGGCCATCCAGTCCCTCGTCGACAAGGGTCTGCTGGTGCGCCGCCGCGGCGTCGGCACCCAGGTCGTGCACAGCCAGGTCAAGCGCCCGCTGGAGCTCAGCAGCCTCTACGACGACCTGGAGGCGGCCGGGCAGCGCCCCGCGACCCGGGTCCTGGTCAACACGTTCGCAGTCGCCTCGACCGAGGTCGCCGCCGCGCTCGGGGTGCCCGAGGGCATGGAGGTGCACCACATCGAGCGGCTGCGCCTGGCACACGGTGAGCCGATGGCGTACCTGTGCAACTACCTGCCGACCGGCCTGCTGGACCTGGACTCCGAGCGTCTGGAGTCCACGGGCCTGTACCGGCTGATGCGCGCGGCAGGCATCACCCTGCACAGTGCCCGGCAGACCGTCGGGGCCCGCGCCGCCACCCCCGTCGAGGGCGAGCGGCTCGGCGAACCCGAGGGCGCCCCGCTCCTCACCATGCAGCGCACGACGTTCGACGACACGGGCCGTGCCGTGGAGTTCGGCACTCACACCTACCGGGCCTCGCGCTACTCGTTCGAGTTCCAACTGCTCGTACGTCCTTGAGCCTTCGGGCGCCCTTCTCCGGGCCGTGCCCCGGCCTTCCCAGGGGCCGGGGCGCCCGCCCGCCGCCCGCGCATGCCCCCTGAGCCTGCCCGTACCAGCCCCCTGACCTGCGGCGTCGATCCGCGGTCGGTGATACTTGGGGGCTTCAAGCGACTAGGCAGGAAGGTCACAGTCTCGTGGCACGGTTTCGGACCTGGGCAACCATCGCGCTCGCAGGGGCGCTCGGCCTATCCCTGGCGGGGTGCAGCAGTCACGGCGGGAAGCGTGCCGAGGACGCCCGCAAGGCCGCCGCCGCCCAGGGCCGGGCCGCGGTGGACACACCCCGCTGGACGTTCGCGATGATCACCCATTCGGGTGATGGCGACACCTTCTGGGACATCGTGCAGAGCGGCGCCGAGCAGGCCGCCGCCAAGGACAACATCAACTTCCTGTACTCGCACGACGCCAATGCCCAGCAGCAGGCCCAGCTCGTGGACGCGGCCGTGGACCAGAAGGTCGACGGCATCATCGTCACCCTGGCCAAGCCCGACGCGATGAAGGCCGCCGTCGCCCGCGCCGAGAAGGCCGGTATCCCGGTGGTCACGGTGAACTCCGGCTCGGCGCAGTCCAAGGAGTTCGGCGCGCTCACCCACATCGGCCAGGACGAGACGATCGCCGGCGAGGCCGTCGGCGAAGAGCTGAACAAGCGCGGCCGCAAGAAGGCCCTGTGCGTGCTGCACGAGCAGGGCAACGTGGGCCACGAGCAGCGCTGCGCGGGCGTGAGGAAGACGTTCCACGGCACCGTGGACAACCTCTACGTCAACGGCACCAACATGCCGGACGTGCAGTCCGCCCTGGTGGCGCGTCTCCAGTCGGACCGGTCCGTCGACACCGTCGTCACCCTCGGCGCCCCCTACGCCGACACCGCGGTGAAGGCCAGGTCCGATGCGGGCAGCCGGGCGGAGGTCGACACCTTCGACCTGAACGCCAAGGTGGCGGCCGAGCTGAAGGACGGCACCCTCGGCTTCGCCGTCGACCAGCAGCCCTACCTCCAGGGCTACGAGGCGGTCGACCAGCTCTGGCTCCACAGGTACAACGCCAACGCCCTCGGCGGCGGCCGGCCCGTGCTCACCGGACCGCAGATCATCACCAGGGACCAGGCCGCGGCGCTCGAGCAGTACACGAAGCGGGGGACGCGATGACCGCGACGGCACCGGCATCCGCGCCCGAGAGCCCGAGGGCGGCGGCGGACGAGCGCCTGCTGAGGACCTCGCCGCTGAAGCGGCTCCTCGGCCGGCCCGAGCTGGGCTCCGTGATCGGCGCGCTCGCCGTCTTCGTGTTCTTCTCGATCGTCGCCGACAGCTTCCTGCGGGCGCCGAGCCTCAGCACGGTCCTGTACGCGGCGTCCACGATCGGCATCATGGCCGTCCCGGTCGCGCTGCTGATGATCGGCGGCGAGTTCGACCTGTCGGCCGGTGTCATGGTGACGTCGTCGGCGCTGGTGTCCTCCATGTTCAGCTACCAGATGACCGCGAACGTCTGGGTCGGCGCCGGGGTGTCCCTCCTGGTCACGCTCGCGATCGGCGCCTTCAACGGCCTTGTGCTGACCCGTACGAAGCTGCCCAGCTTCATCGTCACGCTCGGCACCTTCCTGATGCTGACCGGGGTGAACCTCGGTCTCACCAAGCTGATCAGCGGCACGGTCTCCACCAAGTCGATCTCCGACATGGACGGCTTCGCCTCGGCGCGGGCCCTCTTCGCCTCCACGCTCACCGTCGGCGGCGTCCAGTTCAAGATCACCATCCTGTGGTGGTTCGCCCTGGTCGCCCTCGCCTCCTGGATCCTGCTGCGCACCCGCGCCGGCAACTGGATCTTCGCGGTCGGCGGCAACAAGGACGCGGCCCGCGCGGTCGGCGTCCCGGTCGAGCGCACCAGGATCGGCCTCTACATGGGCGTCGCCCTCGGCGCCTGGCTCTCCGGCCAGCACCTGCTGTTCTCGTACGACGTCGTCCAGTCCGGCGAGGGCGTCGGCAACGAGCTGATCTACATCGTCGCGGCCGTCATCGGCGGTTGCCTGATCACCGGCGGCTACGGATCCGCGATCGGCTCGGCGGTCGGCGCGTTCCTCTTCGGCATGACCAGCAAGGGCATCGTGTTCGCCGAGTGGAACCCCGACTGGTTCAAGTTCTTCCTCGGAGCGATGCTGCTCCTCGCGACCCTGCTCAACGCCTGGGTCCGCAAGCGCGCGGAGGCCACGACATGACCACGGACGTCGACGTCACGGAGCGCACCGCGCTCGTCGCCCTGGCGGGCATCGGCAAGCGCTACGGCAACGTACGCGCCCTCGAAGGAGTCTCCCTGGAGGTCCACGCGGGTGACGTCACCTGCGTCCTCGGCGACAACGGCGCGGGCAAGTCCACGCTCATCAAGATCGTGGCGGGGCTGCACCGGCACGACGCCGGCTCCTTTCGCATCGAGGGCGAGGAGGTCCGTCTGTCCTCCCCCCGAGAGGCTCTGGACCGCGGTATCGCCACGGTCTACCAGGACCTCGCGGTGGTCTCGCTGATGCCGGTCTGGCGCAACTTCTTCCTCGGTTCCGAGCCCCGCAAGGGCGTCGGCCCCTTCAAGCGCCTCGACGTCGACCTCATGCGCCGGACGACGCGCGAGCAGCTGCTGCGCATGGGCATCGACCTGCGCGACGTCGACCAGCCCGTCGGCACCCTGTCCGGGGGTGAGCGCCAGTGTGTGGCGATCGCGCGGGCGGTGTATTTCGGCGCCAAGGTGCTGGTCCTCGACGAGCCGACCGCGGCACTCGGTGTGAAGCAGTCGGGTGTGGTCCTCAAATATGTGGCCGCCGCCCGAGACGAGGGTCTGGGTGTTGTTTTCATCACCCACAACCCGCATCACGCGTATCTCGTGGGCGACCGTTTCGTCCTGCTCAAGCGCGGCACGATGGTGGGAAGCCACACCCGTGAGGAGATCACCCTCGAGGAGCTGACCAGCCAGATGGCGGGCGGCGACGAGCTGGACGATCTGCGTCATGAACTCGCGAACCGCGCCCCGAGGGGAGCACGGGGCTGAGCCGTCCCGCCGCTGCGCCGCGCGGGCGCGGACTGCCAGGAACGGCCAGGAACGGCCCGGACCGTGCCGGCGGCGCGGAGACGCCCGAGGCCCGGCGGGGACCGTGCCGGGTGTGGCCCAGGGGACGGTCCACGGTGCAGTCCAGCGGTGGCGTGAGGCAGAATCGGGCCCGATGAGCACCTACCGCGACCTCACCCACCGCGGCTCCGCCCGGGCCACCGTCCTGCGGACCGTGGGCACACGCGAGCGCCGTTCCCATCTGACGGCCCCGCGCGTCCCGACAGTGGGCATCGACATCGGCGGCACCAAGGTGATGGCGGGCGTCGTCGACGCCGACGGCAACATCCTGGAGAAGCTCCGCACCGAGACGCCCGACAAGTCCAAGAGCCCCAAGGTCGTCGAGGACACCATCGTCGAGCTGGTCCTGGACCTGTCCGACCGGCACGATGTCCACGCCGTCGGCATCGGCGCGGCCGGCTGGGTGGACGCGGACCGCAACCGCGTCCTGTTCGCCCCGCACCTGTCCTGGCGCAACGAGCCCCTGCGCGACCGCCTCGCCGGGCGGCTCGCCGTACCCGTCCTGGTCGACAACGACGCCAACGCCGCCGCCTGGGCGGAGTGGCGCTTCGGGGCCGGCCGCGGCGAGGACCACCTTGTGATGATCACCCTCGGTACCGGCATCGGCGGCGCCATCCTGGAGGACGGCCAGGTCAAGCGGGGCAAGTTCGGCGTCGCCGGCGAGTTCGGCCATATGCAGGTGGTGCCCGGCGGCCACCGCTGCCCGTGCGGCAACCGCGGCTGCTGGGAGCAGTACAGCTCCGGCAACGCCCTGGTGCGCGAGGCCAAGGAGCTGGCCGCCGCGGACTCCCCGGTGGCGTACGGGATCATCGAGCACGTCAAGGGCAACATCTCCGACATCACCGGCCCGCTGATCACCGAGCTGGCCCGCGAGGGCGACGCGATGTGCGTCGAGCTGCTCCAGGACATCGGCCAGTGGCTCGGCGTGGGCATCGCCAACCTGGCGGCGGCCCTGGACCCGTCCTGCTTCGTGATCGGCGGCGGGGTCAGCGCGGCCGACGACCTGCTCATCGGTCCCGCCCGGGACGCCTTCCGGCGCCATCTGACCGGGCGCGGCTACCGCCCCGAGGCCCGCATCGCGCGCGCCCAGCTCGGCCCCGAGGCCGGCATGGTCGGCGCGGCGGACCTCGCCCGGCTCGTCGCCCGCCGCTTCCGGCGCGCCAACCGGCGCCGCGTGGAGCGCTACGAACGCTACGAGCGCTACGTGCAGGCCCGCCGCACCACCAGGGGGGCGCTGTGACGGCCGCCGTGTCCATACCGCGACAGGCGTCACCGCCGGACGAGCCCTCGCGGCCCCCGGAGGGCCGGGGGCACATGATCCGGCGGCGGGCGCTCACCCTGCTGATCATCGTCCTGCTCATCGGGGTCCCCGCCGGTTACCTGGTGATCTCCGCCAACCAGAGCCGCAACAGCGGCAAGGACAAAGAGGCCAAGTACTCGGCAACCGGACTGACCGAGGGCTGGCCCTCGCGCGTGCAGCGCCGCCTCTACCGGGTCTGGATCCCGTGGGACGCCACGAGCGTCGCGTCGTACGAGACGAACAACTGGAAGACCAGCCGCCTCTACGTGCAGTTCAGCACCAGCGACGACGGCCTGAACCGCTTCCTCAGCACCCTGAAGGCCACGCGCGCCTCGCTGAAGGAGGACGACATCGCCATCGGCGACCGCGACCGGCATGTCGTCGGCTGGACCTTCACGGGACCGGGACCCTGGGCCGGACTGACCCACGAGAAGAAGAACCCGGCACCCACCCTGGACGTCGTCGTGAACACGTCGGACCCGCAGCACCCGACGGTGTACGTGGTGTCGCGCACGATCCCCTGACGCGGCCGGACGGTCCGGCCGGGCCGCTCGCCGGAGCCGCTTGTCAGACCCCGCCCGTAGAGTCGAAGACGTCCGATACGACGCTACGGCGGGGAGGTGACCGGACGTATGGCCGACCAGGTGGCCGAGGGGACCGTGCCCGGGGGGCTGGCCGCCGTCTTCCTGCCCGAGCCGCTGCCCCGCCGCGGCCGGGTCGCCTTCTGGGACCCGGCGGACGGACGACTGCCGTCGGGATCCACCGAGGAACTGACGGTCGTACGCCGGCACGGATCCGGAGTGCGCAGGAGCACCGTCCCCGCGGTGTCGCTGCCGATCGCCAAGGCCCTGCCCCTGCTCACCCGGGCCCGCCGTGACCCCGCCGCACACCCCGCCACCGTCTGCTGGGGCGCGGCCGCCCTGCACGCGCTGCGGCTCGTCGCGCGCGGACGGCTTCTGCCCGGACTCACCCCCGACGGATACGACGCCTGGCGCGTCGGCCCCCTGGAACCGGACGACATCACCCACCTCAGGGCCATCGCCACCGCCCTGCCGTACGAGGGCCACGCCGTCCCGCTCCCGGGCAAGGGCCCCCTTCTGCTGCCCGAGCCCGAAGCCCTCGTGCGGTCCTTCCTCGACGCGGTCGCGGACACCCTGCCGCGCACCCCGGCGGCCGCCCACGCCGTGGGCCGGCCCTTCGCGGCACCCGGACCGCAGCGACTGCCGGGGGCCCACGCCTGGGCCGCCGAGGTGGCGGCCGGCATGGACGCGGGCGTACGCATCTCACTGCGCCTGGACCTGTCGGCGTACGACCTGTTCGACGACGGGGAGGGCGCCCGCCGCTCAGGAGCCGCGGTCGTGCAGGTGCACAGCCTCGCCGACCCGACCCTCGTCGTGGACGCGGCGGCGCTGTGGACGGGTGAGGCGGACACCGCCTTCGGCCCCAGGGCTCGGGTGGACGCGGCCCTCGCCGTCCGCAGGGCGGCCCGCGTCTGGCCGCCGCTGGAGCGGCTCTGCGAGCAGGAGGTGCCTGACATCCTGGCGCTGTCCGAGGAGGAGCTGGGCGAGCTGCTGGGCGTGGCGGCCACCCGGCTGGGCGCGGCCGGGGTCGCCGTGCACTGGCCCCGGGACCTGGCACAGGACCTGACCGCCACCGCCGTCGTCCGGCCCGCCCCCGGCTCGGCGACCGACGGCACGGGCTTCTTCGAGAGCGAGGACCTGCTCCGGTTCCGCTGGCAGCTGGCGCTCGGCGGCGATCCGCTCACCGAAGCCGAGATGGACGCGCTCGCGGAGGCCCACCGCCCCCTCGTCCGGCTGCGCGACCGGTGGGTGCTGGTCGATCCGGCCCTCGTCCGCAAGGCCCGCAAGCGCGAGCTGGGCCTGCTCGACCCGGTCGACGCACTGTCCGTCGCGCTCACCGGCAGCACGGAGGTCGACGGCGAGACGGTGGAGGCGGTGCCGGCCGGCGCGCTGGCCGCGCTGCGGGACCGGCTGACGGCGGGCGTCGGCCCGGTGGAACCACCCCCGGGCCTCGCCGCCCGGCTGCGGGACTACCAGCTGCGGGGCCTCGGCTGGCTCGACCTGATGACCTCCCTCGGCCTCGGCGGCTGCCTCGCCGACGACATGGGCCTCGGCAAGACGGTCACTCTCATCGCCCTGCACCTGCGCCGGGCCCGCCGCGAGCCGACCCTGGTGGTCTGCCCGGCCTCGCTGCTGGGCAACTGGCAGCGGGAGATCACCCGCTTCGCCCCCGACGTCCCGGTGCGCCGCTTCCACGGCCCCGAGCGCACCCTGGACGGCCTGGACGGCGGCTTTGTGCTCACCACGTACGGGACGATGCGCACGGCCGCCCCCCGACTGGCCGAACAGCCCTGGGGCATGGTCGTCGCGGACGAGGCACAACACGTCAAGAACCCTTACTCGGCGACGGCGAAGGCCCTGCGCACGATTCCCTCGCCCGCCCGCGTGGCCCTCACCGGCACCCCGGTGGAGAACAACCTCTCCGAACTGTGGGCCCTGCTCGACTGGACGACTCCGGGACTGCTCGGCCCGCTGAAGTCCTTCCGCGCCCGGCACGCACGCGCGGTGGAGAACGGCGAGGACGAGCAGGCGGTGGAGCGACTGGCCCGCCTGGTCCGTCCGTTCCTGCTGCGCCGCAGGAAGTCCGACCCCGGGATCGTCCCGGAGCTCCCGCCGAAGACGGAGACCGACCATCCGGTGCCGCTCACCCACGAGCAGGCCGCGCTCTACGAGGCGGTCGTACGGGAGTCCATGCTGGCGATCGAGACGGCGGACGGCATCGCCCGCCGGGGCCTGGTCCTCAAGCTCCTCGGCTCGCTCAAGCAGATCTGCGACCACCCCGCGCTCTACCTGAAGGAGGACACCACGACGGCGGCGGGGCTCATCGCGCGGTCCGGGAAACTGGCCCTGCTCGACGAACTGGTGGACACGCTGCTGGCGGAGGACGGCTCGGCGCTCGTCTTCACGCAGTACGTCCGCATGGCCCGCCTGATCACCACGCACCTGGCCTCCCGCGCGGTGCCCGTCGAGCTGCTGCACGGGGGCACGGCGGTGCCCGACCGCGAGCGGATGGTGGACCGCTTCCAGAGCGCGGCGACCCCGGTCCTTGTCCTCTCCCTGAAGGCGGCGGGCACGGGGCTGAACCTCACCCGCGCGGGCCATGTCGTCCACTTCGACCGCTGGTGGAACCCGGCGGTGGAGGAACAGGCCACGGACCGGGCCTACCGCATCGGCCAGACCCAGCCGGTCCAGGTCCACCGCCTGATCACCGAGGGCACGGTCGAGGACCGCATCGCCGAGATGCTGGAGTCCAAGCGCGCCCTGGCCGACGCGATCCTCGGCTCCGGAGAGTCGTCCCTGACGGAACTGACCGACCGTGAGCTGAGGGACCTGGTGTCGCTGAGGAGGACGGAGTGAACGGGGCGGGGGAGGAGGTGCGCCCCGAGGAGACACCCGGCGCGGAAGGGCGTCCCGCCGACGCGGCGCGCCGTGCGCTGCGCGCCGCGAGGGAACGGGAGCAAGCCGCCGGGGTGGACCGGGACGGCGAGCACCCCACCGAGGAAGCGGACTTCACCGTGCCCGAGGGGAAGACGGCGCGGACGGCCCGCCCGGGCGATGCGGCGCGCGCGGCCCTGCGGCGGGTGAACGCGCATCGCGGCAGCGGCGCGGAGACCGTGTCCCCAACGGAGCCCGGAGAGGGGGCTCCACCCGTGGCGAGGGCGATCGACACGCCCCCGGCCTCCGTCTCTGCCACCCGCCCCGGCGACGTCGCCCGCGAGGCGCTGCACGCCGCCCGAGCGGAGGCGGAACGGGAGCAGGGAGAGCAACGGGAGCGGGGAGAGGAACCGGGACAGGAGCGGGGACGGGAGCGGAACGAGGAAACAGCCGAGCCCCGCGAGCCACAACGCCAGCGGGCCGCTTCGTATCTGACTGCTGGTCAGGGTCGGTCCCGAGTCACTCGGTTGTCCGCGGCCCGGCGGCGCCGGGCCGTCCGCGCGCGGGGAACCGGCGACCGGGTCCGGGAGGTTCGGGAACTGCTCGCCGGGGCCTTCCAACCGCCCGCGCCGCCGGCACCGGGGGGCAGTACCGCGTCCGCAACGCTGACCCCCCACGGTGAGCGCGAGGAGACCTCCGCTCGCCGCCGGCACGAGGTGGTGGACCTGTCCTCGAGACGCGGACAGGCGAGGCCGGATCCGTCCGGGGGTGCCGAGGACACGGCTCCCGGCAGGCCTCCGGCGGCCCGCTACCCCCGTTCCATGGCGGCCCCGGGCCGCGACGGCGAGCTGCGGCGCACCTTCGCCCCACTCCCGAAGCCGACTGCGGGCACCGCCGACGGCTTCGCGGGGACATGGTGGGGCAACGCCTGGGTCGCCGCGCTGGAGGAGGGCGCCCTCGACGCCGCCCGGCTGGCGCGGGGGCGGGCGTACGCGGACCGGGGGAACGTGGACGCCATCACCGTCACCCCGGGGCTCGTCCTGGCGTACGTCCGGGGGAGCCGTCCGCGCCCGTACCGGGTGCAGGTGCGGTTGCGGACGTTCGCCGACGAGGAGTGGGACCGCTTCCTGGACGCCGCCGCGGAGCAGCCGGGGCACATCGCCGCACTGCTGGACAAGCAGGTGCCGCATTCCCTCGCCGAGTGCGGAGTCCGGCTCCTTCCCGGGCCCGGCGACCTCGAACCGCACTGCAACTGCCCCGATGCCGGGCACCCTTGCAAGCACGCCGCCGCGGTCTGCTACCAGACGGCCCGCCTGCTGGACCGGGACCCCTTCGTGCTGCTCCTGCTCCGCGGCCGCGGCGAGCGTGAGCTGATCGACGCGCTGTCCCGGCGCAACGCGGCGCGCGCGGCCCGCGCCGCGCGGGAACAGCGGCCCGCGCCCGTGCCCGGAGTCCGGGCTCGTGACGTCCTGGCGCGCGGCGTACGGCCGCCGCTCCCCGCCCCGCTGCCGCCGCTCGCCCATCCCGAGCAGCCGCCGGTCTACCCGGCGGCGCCGGGCGGTCCGGACCCCTTCGCGCTGGACCAGCTGGCCACGGACGCGGCGGCCAGGGCGCACGCCCTGCTCACCACCGGGGACGATCCGGTCGGGGAGCTGACGCTGTGGCAGGACGCGGTGCGACTGGCCGCCGCCCGTCCGGGCTCGGGTCTCACGGCGACGACCCGGCCGTTGTACTCGTCGCTGGCCGCCGTGACCGGGCGGGCCCCGGCCGACCTGGCACGGGCGGTCGCCGCGTGGCGCCAGGGCGGACGGGAGGCCCTGGCCGTCCTGGAGGAGCCCTGGGATCCGCCGGCGGGCCGCTTCGACCGCGCCCGCCCCCAGTTGCTGGCCGCGGACCTGCCCGCGTTCCGGCCCTGGCGCAACCGCCTCACGCACCCGGACGGCCACGTCCAGCTCCGGCTCGGCCGGGACGGGCTGTGGTACGCGTACGAGTCGGAACCGGGCCAGGAGGACTGGTGGCCTCGCGGCACCCCCGACCCTGACCCGGTCGGTGCGCTGACGGGACTGGGAACCACCGACGAGCGATGACCGGCATCGAGTGCCGGAGGGATCAGTCCCAGCCGCCGAGCAGACCGGCGTTCAGCTGGGCGTCACAGATGTTGTAGCCGCCGGACGCGTGCCCCTTCTTCGTCTTGCCGTCGATGGTGATGGAGCAGTTGATGTCGCCGCCGCCGTTGAGCTGGCCCATCACGTTGAAGTACAGGGCGTTCTTGGCGACCGGCAGGGTGGCCTCGAACGTGCCGTTCTTGAAGTGACCCTGCCGGGTGTCGCTGTCGCTGCCGTAGGTGATGTCCACACCGCCGGGCGCGGTGCCCCACACCTTGAACACGGCGGTCTTCTTCGCCTTGTCGTCCTTGGACGCGCCGCTCTTGGTCTTGTCGCCGGCCTTGCCGCTGGACGTGCCGTCGGCGGCGGCCTTCTTCTCCTTGGGCGCGGTGGCCGCGGGCTTGGTCCCGGCGGTGTCATGGGACTTGGTGGAGCCGCCCCCGCCGGCGGCCGCGGCGATGATTCCGATCAGAACGAACAGCGCGACGACTCCGAGACAGCCGAAGCCGAGGATCGGGACGCCTCTCCCTAGTGCCCTTGAGAGCGCAGGCTTATCGGCGTCCGAACGCGTGCCCCGTCCAGGACCGTGTGGTCGATGGCGGGCCGGGGCCTGGGTGCAGCCGCAGTCAGGGTGATCGTGCCACGGTCACTCAGCGCGGTCTGCCACTCGCTCGGCCGGGGACGGGTACCGCGCTCACCGGCGGCCTGCGAGAAGAGCCGACGAGTCGCGGCCTCCTGCCGGTCGTTCAGACAGCCCGCGACGAGCTCCAGCTCTTTCCCGGGCACGACATACGGGTCCTGGGTGAGAATGCGCCCCGCCACGAGGGCCGACTTGTACGCGTCCGTGTCCACCGACGCCTCGGTCGACGGCACCAGCGGATCGTTCCAGTCCGGAGTGCCGGCCTGGGCCTGCACGGCCGCACGGCCAACCCGGCGGAAGCCGTCGCAGTCCAGGAAGTGAACGGCGACTCCCGGTGTGAGCGACCACAGGATGTTGGCCTGCGAGATGTCACCGATCACGAGTCCGGCGCTGTGGAACCAGCCGATGGCTTCCACGCAAGCCACAGCCAGAGCTCTGCGCTGCTGCGGAGTCGGCTGCGCCACTTCCTGCCAGGCTACCTTGGGCGGCCTGATCAGGTATTGCAGCTCGCTCAGCTTCGTGGACCCGGCAGCGGTGCGCCACATCATGTCGGACGGGGCGCGCCGCATCAGGAAGCCGAGTACCCGGTTTCCCTCGACCACCCGGCACAGCGGCCAGGCAGCGAGGGAGTCCAGGCGGCTGCGGTCGGACTGGCCGAGGCTCTGCCGGAACGCGACGAGGTCGGCGAGGGCGCCGCCGTTGACCTTGGACGGATCCTTGTACTCCTTGAAGAGCAGCGACCCGTCGGACAGAGCGCGCACCTCACCTTGGCCGCCGCTGCCCACCCTGTCCCCCAGGGTGAACGATGCGCGGGTGACGTCCGCGCCGTCCTCCGCGCTCACGCTTCGTCCTCCCATACGCAGATCACGGTGCGGTCGTCGTCGTAGGACTTGGCCCGCGTCTGCGCCTGCCACAGGAAGTCGGACAGTGAGGGGACCTCGCCGCCCCAGGCATGGGCGAGGCGCCGCGCGAATTCGGGGTCCTTCTGTGTCAGAGGATTGGTGATGCCGTCGGTGCCCAGGAGAAGGACCTCACCCGGCTCTGCGGCCAGCAGGGTGGCCTTGACGCTGCGGTAGGCGTGGGGGAGAGCTTCGGTCCGAGTGTCGAGAACGGCGCCGTCTTCCGTGTGATTCCACTGATACCAACTCCCCTCGCGCAGGACGAAGAGGCCGCCGTCGCCTACGCTGAACAGAACGCGTTCACGGATACGGGCGTTCGTGGGCACGAGCAGGACATGCAGGGTCGTGGCGTAGTCCTGGTCAAGGTAGGGACGGCCTGCTCGATCGGCCAGAGATTTCCACTCGGAACGCATTTGCTCGGTCGCCCTGGCGACTGCCGTGTTGGCGATGCCGCTGAGATCGGCCTTGTTCCGCGCGCACAGTGCCGAGTAGATGGATTCGGCTTCCTGATCGAGGAAGACAGCCGCTTGGCGGGTCGCGTGGTAGGAGCCGATGTGCGAATTCGGGGCTGAGCCGACCCCGTCAGCGACCGCCAGCAGAAGCATCTCAGCCTCCGGGGGCCCGATGCGCGCCACCGTCACTGCGTCCTGGCGGCAGGTTCCCTGCCAGTTGTGGGAGTCACCGCTCACCGAAGCGGCGCGAACCGAGATCTGTCCTACTCGGGCTCCGTCCAGCCGGACAACGGGCGTGAAAGCGGCGCAATCGTCGCCGTCCCGAACGGAGGGGCGTGACAAGGGATACGGCGGATAGCTGGGAGGCCGGTTACCGACGTGACCGGGTACTCCGCGCGGTACGTCGGTTCTGGCCTCTGGAGACGTCACGGGGCGCTCCAGTGTGGGGGGCGCAGCCCACTCGTCTGTCTCCATCCGGGAGAGCGTCTTCTGGTGTGCGACGATCCCGGGCGGCAGGGTCGCATAGTGCGCGTCGACCTCACTGCCGTCGGGAGCGTGGCCCGCGTTCGCCGCACCCTGCATCGCCGTTTGCGACTTCTCGAGGTTCACCGGGCCGCTCACAGCTTGTCCAGGGAAAGGCTGGTGAAACCGGGGACCTGCTCCTCGACCTGGAGCTCGAAGCCCTCACCGCCTTGAGCGGACATGCTGGTCGCAGAGCTGACAATGGACCGGGTGAGACTAGAGGCGAACTCACGGATCGCCATGGCCGGGGAGATCGACTCGTCCTGCTGAATGAACGCCTTGAAGTTGGCAACCTCGGTGATGGTGGAGGTTTCGGCGTCGTTGATACCGAAGGCGATGATCTTCGGCGCGTAACGGAACGAGTTGAGTTCCTTGAGGTCGGTACGCCAGCCCTCGTCCGTGGGGATGCCGTCGGACAGGAAGAAGACCACCGGCCGGTAGACGTCGTGGCCCTCGGCCTTCAGGTCCGCGACGTCCCTCTCGATGGTGCTCTTCAGCAGGCGGAAGGCGGCTCCGAAAGAGGTGACTCCGCCCGCCGACAAGGACGGCAGCTGCGTCAGCTCGCTCAGGTCGGCGAGCGGCTGAAGCACCGAGGCCTGCGTCGAGAAACCGATCAGCGCGAAGCGGGTCTTGTCCGCGACGCTCGGGTTGGTGCTGATCTCCTGGTGCAGGTCGGGCAGCGCCGAGTTGATGGCGTCCACGCCACCTCCGGCCATGGAACCGGACTCGTCACACACCATGTAGAAGGGAAGGATCTGCATGGACTCTCCTGAGCTCAAGAAGACGGCGTGGAGACGGCGTGGCCGTCACCGGGTGTAGAAGTAGATCTCCAGGTCGGCCGCGCCGGAGGCGCCGCCGTTCCAGAAGTCCCGTGTCGTGGCGTCGCTGAACATGTGCGGTCGCGCCTTGTGCAGGGACTTGTTGATGTCGCGGGCGTACGCCTGACCGTCAGCGGGTTCATGCGCCTGGCCGAAGGTCAGCACGAAGGCCGCGTCGCGCTCCTTGTAGCGGGCGGTGGCGGCACGCAGCTCCTTCACCATCCGCGCGGTGTCACCCGTCGCAGCCGTCACATGGAGCTTGACCGGCTTGCGCTCCACCGACCGCGGACCCGTCGGTGTCGGGCTCGGCTTGGGTGAGGGCTTGGCGTCGGCCGACGGGAAAGGGTGAGCGGCGGCCCGGGCGGCCAGCGGATCCCCCCGGTCGCCCATGGAAACCAGCGCGAGAACGAGCAGCATGTCGGCGAAGAGCCACCCGGCCAGGTGCAGCGGGTTGAACCTGAAGCCTCGCTTTCGCGGGCTCACCGTGCCGATCCGATCCCGGCCCGCAGCTCCCTCGCCTGCCGCAGCTCATCCTCGGCGCGCCGCTGGGCTGCCTCGGCTCCGACCCGCGCTGCCTCCGCTTCGGCTCGCGCAGCCTCCGCGTCCGCTCGTGCCGAAGCCACGTCGGCCCGCGCGCTCTCCGTGTCGCTGAGCGCCAGCTCGAGGGCGTCGGTGACGCTTGCGAAGCGGTCGGCCGCGTCGTGCAGTGCCCGGCTGCGGGCCTCGATACCGAGCAGCGCCTCGCGAGACATCTCCGCCGCCTCGCTGGAGCGCTCGGCCACCGCCGCGAGGTCGTTGAGCAGTAGGCCGTTGACGTCGGAGACCATCTCGATTCCGGTGGTGAACCCACGCTGCGAGGCGGCGAGCACGGTCAGGGAGTCCTCGACCTGCTGGGCAGCATCGGACAGCGCGTTGCGGACGCGGTCGCCGTTCTCACCGACCGCCGACTCCAGCCGGTCCGCAGCACGGGCGAGGAGATCACGCATGGCGTCGCCGGCGGCTCGCAGATCTTCCAGTGCCTTGTCGAGCACGCCGGTCTGCCCGCCGACGGCGTCGGTCAGTTGCCTTCCCGCCTGCGTCAACGGGTCGGCGAGGTTCTCGACAGCGGTCTGGATGGCCGTACCGCTGTCGCGGACGGTCTCCTCGATCTGCTTCACCACTTGTTCGATCGGCCGTACATACGCCTCGGCCTGGGAAAGACGCTGCTCCGCCTTGTCCATCGCCTCACCGACCAGTTCCGCGGCTCGAGTGAGTTCCTCTTGCGTGGTGATGGCCTTGGAGTGCATCCGCTGCAGCCGTTTGGCCGCCGAGTTCAGTTCTTCCGCGAATCGTTGAGGCGAGGCGACACGGTGCCGGTTGAGGCAGAGCTGCGCCCGTGTCAGGACCGGTGTGAGGCGGGCGAGCACCGCCTGGGCGCGGCGGCGTGCCTGCTCGTCGCTGCGCTCGGCGGCGGTGCGCCGGTAACCGTGGACCGCCGTGAGGACGAACAACATCCCGAGCGCCACACAGCCGGCCACGGCGACGTGTCCGAACCGGAACGTGGCACCCAGGTGCCCGTCGAATCCGGACTGCCACAGCTGGAGGAACGGCCGGCCGGCTGCCTTGGGGTCGTCCCCCGTGAGTGCTCCGTACGCGCTCGAGGCCTGCCAGAGCCCGAACCAGGTGAAGAGCAGAGGCATGAAGACCAAGGCGCCGAGAACCCAGTCCAGGGCCGAGTCGAAGCGCCGCCCGCGGCCGTCCGCCGCGGTCTCGGCGATGCTCTCGGGACGTGCGAAATGCCCCATCAGGTCGAGGTCGGCCCACGGATCGAGGGCGTCCGCGTCATCGGAGTCGAGTGCCTGTGCCAGTGCGCGCAGCTCGTCGGCGCGCGGCGCGAGCAGAGGCTCCTGCGCCATGTCGTCGAGATGGCGTGCAGCCACCCCGTTGTCGAGTTGAATCCCCGTGAACATTCCCCACCCCTGCCCGCTGATACCGGGCCTTCTGTGCTGATCCAACTGCGGCCGACGCACGGCGATGATCTACAGCGAGAAGCACTGCGCCAACAAACATGGTTAGTGCAATGATCACACTCTCTTCACTGATCGCGCAATATTAGACGACGATCACACCTGTGGTGCGGCGTGGCGGGAACCGCCGACGCTGATCAATGATGTATAGGGAGGGCTGCCGTGAGCGGTGACGGAAGACAGCGGGGGGTCATCCAGTTGGGCCGTGGAGCACCGCCCGCCGAGCCTGAGCTGCGGACGCAGCAGCCGCGAGAGCAGCCAGCGCGCACCGTAGAGCTCACGAAGCACACGCCGCGGGCCCAGATCACCGGCCGGGGCATCATGCAGGTCAACCTCAACTGGTCGGTCACCGCGGAGGCCGACCTCGATCTGGGCTGCATGGTCCTCACCCGCAGCGGAAAGGGCGCTGCGGTGCAGCCCCTCGGTGAGACGTGGGGAAGCCTGGACGCCTGGCCCTACGTCAGCATCGACCAGGACGACCGGACGGGCGAGACCTCCGACGGGGAGACCCTCCGCATCAGCCTCGAGAAGCGCCGTAAGTTCAGGAAACTCCTCGTCTACGTGTACATCTACGAGGGCGCGGCCGACTTCCGGACACTCGGAGGCGTCGTCACCGTCAGCGCACCGAGCGGCACCTGGCGCATCCACCTCGACGACTCCCCGGCCGACGCCACCGCATGCGCCATTGCGCTGCTGACCCCGGGGCAGGACACGCTCGAACTCCGACGCGAGGTCCGCTGGTTCACCGCAAAGCCGTGGCTGTCGAACCAGGAGCTCATCGACCGGGCATACGGCTTCGGGTTCGACTGGGTGCCGGGCAGCAAGCCGCCGTTGTGAGCCGGTGCCGGTCCGGCGTGGGTTCCGGCCGGACCGGCCACAGCAGCCACCTCACGGCAACGTGGCGCGCATCCACGCGCTCGCCTGATCCGGTGGGGCGTGTGTGTCTATGCCGAGCACGTGGATGACGCCCAAACCACGCTGAGGGCTCCCGATCCGTAGCGTGCGTCGGGCGTACCCTCCCGGCCGGGGATGCACGATGACCGCCTTCGGCGCGCCGGCCGGGGTGTAGCCGGCGCTGTAGGTCAGGAGCTGGTTCGTCGACGCCGTGGGATGTGGAGGTGGCCCTGATTCCCTTCGTGATCAGCTAGGCGGTGCCACTGGGGAACCGAGTAGTGGCACGTCCCACGCGGAGCGAACAACGGGCCGCCAGCCGGCGAGTCGGAGTGGACCGCGCCGCGGCCGAACCGGGCCGACGAACCAGCCTGAGCAGCCCGACCAGCTCCACCTCTTCGGCCTGACGTCGGCCTTCGAGACCTGGTTGTGGTCTTGAAGGCCGACGTCGTCATGTGGGGTGAGTGGATGTCGTTGCGGCCCACGGGCCTGGGGAGGTCCCGGCGGAGACGGTGCCGGTGGCGCGGCAGCGCTCCCGAGCGGAAGCCTGGCACTCCGGCTGCTGGGCGGGTTGGGCCGCTGTTCCGCGACGAGGAGTTCACCCATCCCTTCCCCGCGCGCGGTCGGCCTGCCTGGTCGCCTGCCGGGCCGGCGCTCGTGCCGGTGCCGCAGTTCGTGGAGGGGCTGACCGATTCGGTGACCGGCGCGGCGCCGCGGTGAACTGCTGAGATCCCCGGCCGTGGTCCGGTCCACCCCCGTCCGGCAGACCCGGCCCGATCTCTTGCACCATTTCCCGATGTTCGATGGGTGTTCGATGGGCATGTGTTCTAACCTCCTGACGATCCGTAATGGGGCGATGACCGCGTTGGCGAGGCGGTCGGCTGTGGCGTGCGCGAAGCCCGGCCGACTGGCCTTTGCCCGCGTTGCAGAGGTGCTGCGCGTCATCCGAGCAGTCAGCGCGCCATGAGAACGGCCCTGATGTAAAGGCGACACCTGCCCATGACCGAGCACGGAAACAACCCCAGCGGAGCGATGAGGCGAAGAACCGTCCTGCGTGGTGGTGGCGGCCTGCTCGCCACGGCCGCGGCGGGCCTGCTCCCGGGGTGCTCCGGGTCCGGCGGCGACGACTCGGGAGCCAGGACCCCGAAGAAGGGCGGCGTCCTGCGCGTCGGCTGCACCGGCGGCAGCGCAAAGGACACCCTCGACCCTCACAATCCCGTCATCTGGCCCGACCACGCACGGGCGGTGAACCTGTTCGAGCGGCTGTTCGTCCATGACGAGAGATACCGCGTCAAGCCCCTGCTCGCGGACTCGATGGAGCCGTCCAAGGACGGCAGGGCCTGGACGCTGAGGCTCCGTTCCGGGGTGGAGTTCCACAACGGCAAGACCCTGGACGCCGACGACGTCATCGCCTCCCTGCGCAGGATCGCGAACCCCAAGGCGCCCGCCGCCGGGGCCAGCAGCCTCGCCGTGGTCGACGTCGCGGACCTCAAGCGGATCGACTCCCTGACCGTGCGGATCCCGCTGAAGACTCCGTACGCCCTGCTGGAGGACCTGCTCGCGCAGACCGTCATGGCTGTCGTCCCGGCGGACTTCGACCTCAGGAAACCCATCGGCACCGGCCCGTTCGTCTACAAGTCCTTCACCCCCGGGGACGAGAGCGTCTTCACCAGGTTCGACAACTACTGGCGTCGCCCGGCCCATGTCGACCAACTGCACATCATCGACTTCCCCGACGACACGGCCAGGGTCAACGCGCTGCTCAGCCGGGAGATCGACGCCATGGACAACCTGCCGCTCGAGCAGATGGAGCTGGTCGAGGCCCAGGGCTGCAAGGTCCTGATCTCGGAGCCCGGGGCCTGGACCCCGCTGACCATGCGCCTGGATACCGGCCCCTTCGACGACGAGCGGGTCCGCCAGGCGATGCGGCTGATCGTCGACCGGCCGCAGATGGTCCGCCAGGTGCTCAGAGGACAGGGACGCATCGGCAACGACCTCTACGCACCCTTCGATCCGGCGTACAACCACGATCTGCCGCAGCGCGTCCAGGACCTCGACAAGGCCAGATTCCTGTTGAAAGCCGCCGGGCACGAGGGGCTCAACGTGGAGCTGGTCACCTCCAACGGCATCGGCATCGGCGCGGTCGAGACCGCGCAGCTCTTCGCCCAGCAGGCCAGGGGCGCCGGGGTGACGGTGCGGGTCCGCAAGACCGACTCCGCGACCTTCTACGGCGACAAGTACCTGAGCTGGCCGTTCGCCATGGACTACTGGTTCACGCGGAACTACCTGGCGCAGGTGGAACAGGGATCGATCAAGGGCGCCCCTTACAACGAAACGCACTGGAGGGACCCGGAGTTCGTCTCCCTCGTCAACCAGGCCCGCGGCCAGTTCGACGAGGGCAAGCGCAACGAACTGCTCAAGGCGGCCCAGAAGATCGAGTACGAGCGCGGCGGCTACATCGTCTGGGGCTTCAAGAACCAGGTCGATGCGTACGCGGCCGGGGTCGGCGGACTGGTCCCGACCCGCAGCCACCCCTTGTCCGACTACCGGTTCCGCGACGTCTCCGTCGACGGCTGAGGGCCGAAGCCGTGCACGGGCGCCGCCCGGCAGGGCAAAGACCGCCACCCGAGCGCCGGGCTCCTCGAAGGCCCGGCCCCGGACCGGCCGGCACGCCCATCGTCACCGTTCTCTCTGCACGACGCTTGAACCCCACGGGCAAAAAGGCTGTAGTCTCCGCCCGTTCGGACAAGCGATACAGATCAGCACGGCAACTCACCCAGGCAACAGAGCAGCTTGCCCGTACGACATCGTTCCGGAGGCTTGGTGTCCCCGCACAAGGTGGAAGCAGCGGAACAGGCACGTCGGGGAGCGCGGGTTCGGCGAAGGGCCGACGTGTTCCTCGACCGCTGGCCGTTCCAGCGCAAGCTCAATGTGCTGGTGATCATCCCCGCCGCGGTGGTCGCCGCCATCCTCGCCTACGTCATCGAGGGCCAGGTCGCACAGGCGCAGTCAGCGGCGCGCACCGCGGCCCTCGTCCGCAGCAGCGAGCAGGTCGCCTCCCTCGTCGACGACCTGCAGAGGGAGCATCAGCAGGCGATTCTGCTCTCGGTGCGCTACCAGGCCGCGGAGCCCGGTGGGCCCGCGCCGTCGCCGCGGGACTACCGCCGGGCCCAGTGGGCCGTCGACCGCCAGGTCGCCGAGGTCCGCTCCGCGTTCGGATCCCGCCTTCCCGCGGCGGAGACCAGGGCGTTGCGCGGCGTCGCCGGGCTGACCGGGCTGCGCAAGACGGTCGAAGGCGCCTACCTCCCGGCCGACAGCATCGACCCGGCCTATGACTCCATGGTGTCCAACCTCATCGACGGGCTCGGCCTCGGCGGATCCGCGGGCGGTGCGGTGTCGTCGCCCGAGAACGTCCTGGACACCCTGCTGCGCGCGGACGCCGCGCATGCCGCGTTCGAGACCGGTGTCTTCTCCGCCCAGACCGGCGACTCCAGCGCACTCACGGAATTCACCGGCGCGGTGGGCAGCCTCCAGCTCTACAACCACCACGCTCAGCGCTTCAGCCGGATCGCCTCGGTGGCCCAGAGCGGCCGGCTGGCCCGGATCGAGCGCAACGCGCACCAGAACGCCATCCGGTCCGAGTTCGCGTCCCTCCAGTTCGATCCCTCCTCCCTGGAGGCCAGGGACCTCGACGAGGTGCGGGCGGCCGTCGACAAGGCCATCGCGGCGTATCCGACGTACGAGAAGCAGGCGTCCACCCGGCTGGAGATCACCCGGTCACTGATCCACCAGATCGCGGACGACGGCGACCGGGCCTCTTCCGACGCCTGGTGGCGAGTGGGGTGGCTGCTGACCGCGGTGGTGCTGACCTTCGCCTTCTGGCTGCTGCTCTCCCTCCTGGTCCGGCGCTCCGTCGTGCGGCCCGTGCGGATGCTGACCGCCGCGGCCCAGCAGGTGGCCAGGGCGACCGGGCAGGAGCTCGCGCGGGTGGCGGACGACGAGGCCGAGGACGACGGCCGGCTCAGGCTGAACGCAGTCCCGGTGCGGGCACGCGACGAGATCGGCACGCTGGCGGAGGCGTTCAACGAGGTACAGGAGGCGGCCGCCGCCCTGCTGCAGCGCCAGGTGCTCAGCCGGCGCAATGTGGCGGAGATGTTCGGCAACGTCGGGCGGCGCGTCGGCAACCTGACCGCGCGCCAGCTGGCGCTGATCGATGCGGTCGAGCGTGAGGAGACCGACCCCGCGCTGCTCGACCAGCTCTACCACATCGACCACCTGGCGGTGCGCCTGCAGCGCAATGCCGACAGTCTGATGCTGCTCGCCGGGCTGGCGGAGACCGCTCTCGAGGCCCGGCCGACGGCGCTGACCAACGTCGTACGGGGCGCGCTCGCCCAGATCGAGGAGTACCAGCGGATCCACCTGCGTGTGCTGGACGAGGTCACCGTCGCGCCCGACATCGTCGGCGATCTGACCCTGATGCTCGCCGAGCTGATGGAGAACGCGGTGGCGTTCTCCCCTGCCGAGAGCCCCGTCGAGGTGCGGGTGCGCTCCCAGGGCGAGGCGGCGGTGGTCGAGGTCGTCGACCACGGGCTCGGCATGAGCGCCGAGCGTCTGAAAGAGGAGAACGAGCGGCTGGTGCGCCGCGAGCGGCTCGACCTTGTCCCCACCAAGGTCCTCGGGCTCTTCGTGGTCGGCCGGATCGCCCGGCGCTGGGGCATCAGGGTCACGTTGACCGCGACGATGGGCGGTGGGGTCACCAGCAGGGTCTTCATCCCCTCGACGCTGCTCATGCCGTTGAGCCACGTGCCCACGGTGTTCGCGGGCGAGGACTTTTCCTCGTCGGTCCTCCCCACCCGGAGTCGGCCCGTGGGGCCCGCCAAGCCCCCAGCGCTCACCGGGCCTGCCGTCACATCCGCCGTTCCCCAGCAGCATCCCCAGCCCTCGCGGCGAACCCCCGCGGATGGCGCACCGCGGGACAGCACCGGGAAGGAGCCCGCACCGTTGCCGCGACGTGTCCCGCGGACCACGCACACGGCCGGTCCGCCCCCCGAAACCCGGTCCGCGAACACCGCCGAAAGGGCCGCGGCGCAGGCGCAGGAACACCCGGATGGCGAGGCACTCACCCCGGCACCGGCCGCGCCGCCGCTACGGCGCCGTGTGCGCGGCGCCACGCTCGAGAACGCCGCGGCGGCACGCCGGCCGACGCCGACGTCGCGCCGGCCGCTCGACGCGGAGGCGGTCCGCTCCTCGATCGAAGAGTTCGAGGAGGCGGTGGCCCGGGCCGAGCGCGAGAGCGCGCAGCCGGGACAACAGCCGACTCGGATGCCGGCATCACCAGAATCCCCGGAGGGACCGGAAGGAGTGGGGCAGTGACCACGTCGACAGGTGGAACTCAATTCAACCCAGTGGAGCCCGTTGATCTGCGTGCCGCCGCAGAGGACTTCACCTGGCTGCTCAATCGATTCGCGACGGAGACCGCGGGCGTGGTGGATGCCATCGCCGTCTCCTCCGACGGTCTGCTGATAGCGGTCTCGCGGCTGTGCGACCACGCGGACTCCGAGCGTCTTGCGGCGATCGTCTCGGGAATCACCAGCCTGGCCGCCGGCGCTTCGGGCAACTACGGCCTCGGCGCCCTCAACAAGGTGATCATTGATCTGGAAGGAGGCCATCTCCTCGTCTCCGCGATCGGCAGCGGATCCGTGCTCGGCGTCGTCACCTCGAACGAGGCGAAGCTGGGGAACGTCGCCTACGAGATGACCCTGTTCGCCAACCGGGTGGGCGCGGCCCTCAGCCCCGAGCTGGTCCTCGAGCTCAAGAACAGCGTCGGTTCCCCGGCCACCGGGTGAACCGTCCGCCACCACATGCAGCAGGAAGGAAAGACCCAGAATGGCGTCCGAGGGTGGTCAGCACCACCCGGGCTCCGGCGGTTCGGGATCCGCCGGCCGCCCTTCGGCGATCCGGCCGTTCCTGCTGACCGCGGGAAGGGTTGCGGGCGGCGACGCGGTAGCGCCGCTCCCCATCGAGACCCAGGTCGTGACCACCTCGTTGGGCTTGGCCACCCTCGAAAGCCTGGCCTTCGAACACCGCGACATCGTCGCCGTATGCCGGCGGCCGCAGTCGCTGGCCGAGGTCGCCGCGAAGCTGCACCTGCATCTGAACGTCGTCCGTGTGCTCGCGGCCGACCTGCGCGCCCATGCGCTCCTCGCCGTATACGTGCCCAGTGCCGATGCCTCCCGCGACGTCTCCGTTCTGCGAAGGGTGATCGAGGGTCTCCGTGGCGTCGCCGAATCCGAAGGGGTACACCGTGACAGCCAACGGGATTGACGCACCGTGCGTCCCACACGAGACCGAACGGCC
The DNA here is from genome assembly GCF_040644655.1 of Streptomyces sp. NPDC046931. Taxonomy (NCBI): domain Bacteria; kingdom Bacillati; phylum Actinomycetota; class Actinomycetes; order Kitasatosporales; family Streptomycetaceae; genus Streptomyces; species Streptomyces sp. NPDC046931. Next base: position 51,789 of record NZ_JBEYWX010000022.1, on the reverse strand, counting down.
GCCCCTTCCCGTGAAGATGGTGATCGCGGGCGGGTTCGGCGTCGGCAAGACCACGACGGTGGCGTCAGTCTCGGAGATCGAACCGCTCACCACCGAGGCGTCGATCACCGAGGTCGCGGCGGGCGTGGACGATCTCAGCCACACCCCTCACAAGACCACCACCACGGTCGCCATGGACTTCGGCTGCATCACCCTCGATCCGACCCTGAAGCTGTACCTGTTCGGGACGCCCGGCCAGGAGCGTTTCGGCTTCATGTGGGACTACCTGGTGGAGGGCGCCCTGGGCGGATTGGTGATCGTCGACACCCGCCGCCTCGACGACTGCTTCGCCGCGGTCGACTACTTCGAGCACCGGGACATCCCGTTCGCGGTGGCCGTCAACGCCTTTGACGGCGAGGTCGCGCACGAGCTTGACGAGGTGCGCTGGGCGCTGGACGTCAGCGACCACGTCCCGCTGTTCGTCTTCGACGCCCGAGAACGGGGCTCGGTGCTCGACGCACTGCTGGTGGTACTCGACCATGCGCTGAAGCGGGCGGAGGCGTAGGCGGTACACGCCCGTCCGCAGGTGGTCGGCGGCGGCGACGGTGACGGCCGTCTCCACCGCGGCACGTGCTGGCCTGCCCGCTGCGCCCGCCGCACCCAGCGGCGACCGCGTCGCACCCGGCGGCGACCCGTGGAGAGCCGGATGCCCGGCCAACGGGCACGTCCGGTTCGGCGGGCGGGGACGGGAAGACCGACACCAGAAACGGTGCACGGGGTCCCGTCTCCGACCCAACTGTTCGGGAAATCCGGCCTATCGCAGGCTCGGGATGGACCGGGCAGAAGCCTCGCCGTCCAACTTGCGAGTCCGAGCCACTCTGCGGCCACCCCGGCACCTGGCTGATCAGGTAAGGCGGCAAGGATGTCATTGGTTTCCTCGTCGGTGAGCGTGAAGCAGACGACGCGTGGTCAAGCAGCCGGGCGGCCCGGGCGTTCGCCTCAGCCGTTTGGGCGGCTCGGCGACGCATCAATCACCAGCTGGTGGCAACCCGGACAGTGATGATCACAAGCAATGCAGGAAGACCGGCGCCATGCGGTCGGTCTGCTGCCCGCTTCCCAAGAAGGGAGATCACTGTTGTCGCAGGTAGAAGAGTCCATCGAGGTCGACGTCCCTATCCGTACCGCCTACAACCAGTGGACCCAGTTCGCGGACTTCCCGCAGTTCATGGACGGTGTCGAACGCATCGAACAGCGCACCGACACCCTCACCCACTGGGTCACCAAGATCGGCGGAGTACAGCGCGAGTTCGACGCGGAGATCACCGAGCAGATCCCCGACGAGCGGGTCGCCTGGACCACCGTCAACGGTGAGGCGAAGCAGGCCGGCGTCGTCACCTTCCACCGCTTGGACGACGCCCGCACCAAGGTCATGCTCCAACTGGACTACGACCCCCAGGGCCTCGCTGAGACGGTCGGCGACAAGCTGGGCTTCGTCAAACGGCAGGCCACAGGCGATCTGAAGCGGTTCAAGGAGTTCATCGAGTCCCGCGGCGGCGCCGAGACGGGCGCTTGGCGCGGCGAGGTCTGACCCGGACGACCGGCTGGTGTTGGTGGGCCTGCGGGCCCACCAACACCAGCCTCGTGCGTCGCCCGCGGGTGTCAAGCCGGTCTGCCGGGCAACCCGGACGCAGACACGACTCCGACAGCCCACATAACGGGAGATGACATGCCGGTCAGGGCTCGAAGCGCGTTCACCATCGCCGCAGCTGCGCTCGCCGGCAGCTGCATGAGCGTATGCGCCGTCCGCTGGTGGGCACGCCACACGTCGAACCGGCCGCCGGCCCGGCCCCTGCCGCCCCGGCAGGCCCCCGAGCCGGCCGCGCCCCAAGAGATCCTGCACAGCTACTGGAGCACCCTGCAGCCCCTGGATCTGACCTCCTAGTTCCCAGGCAGCGTGCGGGGTATCCAACGCCAACGAGTACACCTTCCATGTCGGCCGGCTGAGCCCTCGGCGCAGCGGCCGTCCCGGCCATCACGTGGATCACCGGGTTCAACGGCTTGTCCACCCTCGCCGTCAACAACCTCCTCATGGGCCTCGCCTACGCCCTGCTGATGAGCGTGGGCTTCGGCCGAGCCTACGAATGCACTCACAGCACGGCCTGGGGAGCCTGCGCCCTGGGGGTATGGACGATCATCGCGCCCTGGGTGGTGGCAGGCAGCGTCAGCACCACCAAGACCGTCACCAACAACGTCATCGCCGGCGCTATCGCACTCCTGCTCGCACTGGCTGCCAGCGCCGCCGACCGCGCTGCCGAATCACCCAAGATGCGACGCGAAACGGCGACGCCGTACACATCGGGCCGCTGACCTCTGAGCCCGCGACAATGCCGCGGTGGCGCCTTCACCTTGGCGAGCAGTGCCCTGCATCCCCGGTGCGGTTCCCGTCAGAGACCTCACCGACCAACCACCAGCGGGCCGCGCATCGGCTTCGGCCGCCGCTACGACCCCTCCGACAGAGCAGCGGCAGGCATCACCGGTATCCTTCCCGCCGGACAAGATCGGCTACTACCTCGGAAAGCCGACAGCCGCACTGTCTGCGTATCGGGACGGTCTTCCTCGGCACGCTTCCCAACTTGCTGCCCACTGTCCTTATGACAGTTACGGCGTGGCTCGTACTCGAAGCCGTATCAGGTGCGCCCGCCCCGGGCGAGGGGACCCCACCGACCGGGTTGCTCGTCGATGACGTGGAAAGCCTCTTGAATGGTCCGGTCCGCAATCCACCCGAGGGGTTCGACGTCCGTCACCAAGGGTTCGTTGTCCGGCCCCCGAGCCACCTCACGGCCGTGCAGCACCCATGGCCGGGTACGGGCATCCTTGTGGTGGGGAAGGTGGCAGTAGTCGTGCAGCCGACGCGCCACCCATACGTGCCTGGGCCGTGTGCCCCACCAGTCCTCGACATCCAAAGGGCTCGCCGACAGACCCGGCAACTTGACGCCGGTCAGGTCATCCCTGCTGCTTACCTGAGGCAGATCGCGTTCAGGCCCGAGGGACCACCGCGCGTAGAGCTCGCGCCGGGTCGAGAGCAGCCCGGTAAGTTCTTCAAGGCTGGTGTAGATCGACAGCTCGGTGGTGGCGCACATGACACCCACATGTGTGCCCCGTCGCCCAAACACCATGCCCGTACTGCTGGATCACACCGACAACAGCAGATCCATACGTCCGCCACGCCCGGGTACTCGGCTGCTGTGACCTTCCTTGTGCTTCCGGGCGTATACGCCCCGCAGGACGACACCGCATTGCTGGCCGAGGCCCTCCACGAGGAGGCTCCCTCGCCCGGGGCGCGGGTGCTGGACGTGGGCACCGGGAGCGGTGCGCTGGCGCTGGCCGCGGCCCGGCGGGGCGCCGAGGTGACCGCGGTGGACGTGTCCCGGCGCGCGGTGTGGACGGCCCGGCTGAACGCGTGGCTGACCCGGCTGCCAGTGCGGATCCGGCGCGGCAACCTCTTGGGTCCGGTCCACGACCGGACGTATGACCTGATCCTTGCGAACCCGCCCTACGTCCCGGCGCCGCACGCCCGGCGCGGTCCGCGCAGCCGGTCCCGGGCCTGGGACGCCGGCCACGACGGGCGGCTGCTGCTGGACCGGATCTGCCGAGACGCGCCCCCACTGCTGCACTCCGGGGGCGTGCTGCTCCTCGTGCAGTCCGCGCTCAGCGACACTGGGCGCTCCCTCCAGCTGTTGCGAGAGGCAGGACTGAAGGCCGCGGTGGTGCGGCGGCGATGGATCGCCTTCGGGCCGGTGCTGCGCTCCCGTGAGGAGTGGCTGCGCCGGCGCGGGCTGCTCGCCGCGTCCGACGAAATGGAAGAACTGGTGGTAATTCGCGCCGAACGAGTCCCCTGACGAGCTGGCCGATTCACGATGCAGCGGCGTTACTGAGCTTTGCCGGGTGATGTCGCGGGTCGGAATCGTTCGCGCTCAACTGCGGGAACGGGCGTCCGCGGCGGCCCATCACACGGAGATCATTGGTGCTCGGTGGCCTCCGTCGGCAGGCCTTGACGAGCGGCCAGCCGGTCAAGCAGGCCGGTGAGTTGTGCGGTTTCCCTGGCGGTCAGTCCCGCAGTCAATTCGGCGTCGACGGAGTGTGCAAGCTCTCCGCAGGCCACGAGTCAGAATCCAGGTGGCCCGGAGGCCGGCTGCTGGCTGTGGACCAGCGACGGCGAACGGGGAGGGGCGGCCAGGCCACGGCCAACGTCTCCCCTCCTGCGAGGGAAGGCAGAGCTTGCCCGCCGTGTGGCGTTCAGGATGTTCGTCGGTGAACCCCGGAAGGCTTTCAGGTACGTCATGCCGATCCTTGGGGACGGCACTACACGCTTTGCTGCAACCAGACCGTCTGGACGCCGTGCCGTGGGAAGCTGTGGAGCGCAGGGATTGGGAGGTGTGCGAGCCAGGAGGACGCACTGTCCCCACGGTCAGGCGTGCACATCGATGAACTCGTACGTGGACCCACGGTGCCGGGCGTGCCGCGCCGCGAGGGGCACGAGCCGCCGGGTTCACCTGGCCGTGTGAGATTTGGTGAGACGTGAGAGGGTCTGGGGCGTGAGTGAGACACCACCGAACACCCTGCAATACCGCTTTGACGGGCCAGAAGACGCTCCGGTCCTGATCTTGGGTCCCTCACTGGGTACCACATGGCACATGTGGGACCGGCAGGTTCCCGAGCTCGCCCGGCAGTGGCGGGTCTTCCGGTACGACCTTCCGGGCCACGGTGGCGCCCCCGCGCACCCGGCGGGTTCCGTCGCAGATCTCACCGCCCGGCTGCTGGCCACGCTCGACGGGCTCGGTGTGCAGCGGTTCGGCTACGCGGGCTGCGCGCTGGGCGGGGCCGTGGGGATCGAGCTGGCCCTGCGCCACCCCGAGCGCCTCTCCTCGCTCGTCCTGATCGCGGCCTCACCTCGCTTCGGCACGGCCGACGAGTTCCGTCAGCGCGGCGTGATCGTCCGAACGAACGGGCTCGACCCCATCGCGCGGACGTCCCCCGAGCGCTGGTTCACCGGAGGGTTCGCGGCCGCCCAGCCCGCGATCACCGAGTGGGCCGTGCAGATGGTGCGCACCACCGACCCCGGCTGCTACATCGCGGCCTGCGAAGCGCTCGCCGCCTTCGACGTGCGGGCCGAACTGGGCCGTATCGGTGTGCCGACCCTGGTTCTCGTCGGCTCGGAGGACCAGGTCACCGGCCCCGCCGAGGCCCGCACCCTGGTCGCCGGGATCCCGGACGCCCGGCTCGCGGTCGTCCCCGGCGCCTCCCACCTGGTGCCCGTCGAGCAGCCCGCGGCGGTCACCGATCTGCTCGTCCACCACTTCTCGACCGCCTGGCAGCCGGCGTTCGACGCGACGACCGGCCAGATGGCGGCGATCGTGGCGCCTCCGGTCAAGCCGGTGCTCGCCGCGCCCGCCCCGGTGGCCCCGGTGGCGGAGATCGCCCCGGCCGCCGTGGCGCCCGAGGCCGCGGGCAGGCAGGACCCGTACGACATGGGGCTCAAGATCCGCCGGGAGGTGCTCGGTGACGCGCATGTCGACCGGACGCTGGCCTCGGCGGACGACTTCTCCGGGGACTTCCAGAAGTTCGTCACCCGGTACGCGTGGGGCGAGATCTGGGACCGGCCGGGCCTGGACCGGCGCACCCGCAGCTGTGTCACGCTCACCGCGCTGGTCGCGGGCGGCCATTCGGAGGAACTCGCCTCCCACACCCGGGCGGCCCTGCGCAACGGACTGACCCCGGACGAGATCAAGGAGGTGCTGCTCCAGGCGGCGGTCTACTGCGGCGTACCGGCCGCGAACAGCGCGTTCAAGGTGGCGCAGCAGGTCATCCGCGAGGAGACGACCCCGCAGGAGTGAGCGTCAGCCGGGTGGTGAGAGCACCACGCCGAAGCAGTCTCCGGACGCCCGGGCGGGGGCAGGATGGAGCCCATGAAGCTCACGAAGAAGTCGCACGCCTGCATCCGGCTCGAGAAGGACGGGCGCAGGCTCGTCATCGATCCGGGCACCTTCAGCGAGGAGGACGCCGCGGTCGGCGCCGAGGCCATCCTGGTCACGCACGAGCACCTCGACCACTTCAACGAGGAGCGGTTGCGGACCGCCATGGAGTCCCACCCGGGCGCCGAGATCTGGACCCTCGCCTCCGTGGCGGAGAAGATCTCGGCGGCGTTCCCGGGACGTGTGCACACCGTCGGCCACGGCGACACCTTCACGGCCGCGGGCTTCGACGTCCAGGTCCACGGCGAACTGCACGCGGTGATCCACCCGGACATCCCGCGCATCACGAACGTGGGCTATCTGATCGACGGCGGCAAGGTCTTCCACCCGGGCGACGCGCTCACGGTCCCCGAACACCCGGTGGAGACGCTGATGCTTCCGGTGATGGCGCCCTGGAACAAGATCTCCGAGGTGATCGACTACGTCCGCGAGGTCAAGCCGCGGCGTGCGTACGACATCCACGACGCCCTGCTGACGGACCTCGCCCGCCCGATCTACGACAACCAGATCGGCGCGCTGGGCGGCGCGGAGCACATGCGGCTGGCGCCGGGCGCCTCGGCGGACGTCTGACGGCCGCGAGGCCCGGGAGGGGAGCGGGCCCGCGATCGTGCGGCCGGTTCCGTTGGCGGCCGGGCCCGCCGTGTCTCCGGGGCCAGGGTCCGTGATCGTGCGGCCGGTTCCGTTGGCGGCCGGGCCCGCCGTGTCTCCGGGGTCAGGGTCCGTGATCGTGCGGCCGGTTCCGTTGGCGGCCGGGCCCACTGTGTCTCCGGGGTCAGGGTCCGTGATCGTGCGGCCAGCGCCCCCGGCGCCCGGGCCCGCCGTCTCCTCGCGGCCGGGCCCGCCACCGCCCCGCCCGGTTGTCGTAGCCGCCGGGTAGGTTGTGAGGCATGCGCATCGCCACCTGGAACGTGAACTCGATCACCGCCCGTCTCCCGAGGCTTCTGGCCTGGCTGGAGAGCAGCGGCACGGATGTGCTGTGCCTCCAGGAGGCCAAGGTCGCCGAGGACCAGTTCCCCCACGACCAGCTGCGTGAGCTGGGCTACGAGGCGGCGGTCCACGCCACCGGCCGGTGGAACGGCGTGGCGGTGCTCTCCCGCGTCGGGCTCGAGGACGTGGTCAAGGGCCTGCCGGGCGATCCCGGCTACGACGGCCTCCAGGAGCCCCGCGCGATCTCCGCGACCTGCGGCCCGGTCCGCGTCTGGTCGGTGTACGTGCCCAACGGCCGTGAGGTGGACCACCCGCACTACGCGTACAAGCTGCGGTGGTTCGAGGCGCTGAAGGCGGCCGTGGCGGGCGACGCCGGGGGCAGCCGCCCGTTCGCGGTGCTGGGCGACTACAACGTGGCGCCGACGGACGACGACGTCTACGACATCGCCGCCTTCGAGGGTGCGACCCATGTCACCCCCGCCGAGCGGGCCGCCCTGACCTCCCTGCGGGAGACCGGTCTGACGGACGTGGTCCCGCGCCCGCTGAAGTACGACCACCCCTTCACGTACTGGGACTACCGCCAGCTCTGTTTCCCCAAGAACCGAGGCATGCGCATCGACCTCGTGTACGGCAACGAGCCGTTCGCGAAGGCGGTCAAGGACGCATACGTGGACCGGGAGGAGCGCAAGGGCAAGGGCGCCTCGGACCATGCGCCGGTCGTGGTCGACCTGGCGCCGTAGCCCGCGCGCGCCGGGGGAGGGTGGCCGGAGTCCGCGCGCCCTGTAGTGCGCGCCGTGGCCCTGGTGACACGCTGGGTGTATGAACATCCCCTTCCTGGGCAACTGGCGCAAGAAACACGGCCCCGCCCGCGGTGTCGCGGTGTTCTCCGACGGCGACCCCGACCCGAGCGGCGTCGCCGAACTCCTCTCCGAGTGCGAGCTGCTGCGCTCCCAGGCCGACCAGGCGGGCGTCGAACTCGACGACTCGGCGGCGTCGTTGGTGGCGCTCGACCAGGTCGTGCCGCGCTGGCGGGACGACGAGGAGACCCTGCCCTGGCTGGGGAACGACGCGGGCCTGTACCTGGGCACGGTGATCGTGCGCACGGTGCCGGGCGCCAGCTGGGAGGTCTGGCCGAGCGGCCACCCCGTGGTACGGCTGGCCTCCGGACGCGAGATCGACGTGGTCGACGCCGGCCACACCTGGGCCTCGACGGGCGCCCCCGAACTGACGCAGGTTTACGCCGAAGCGGCGGAGATGTAGGCGCTGTCCCCCGGGGGTGCACCGTCCGGAACCTCGACTAGGATGGGCCGTTCGTCCCCGCGGTCCCGGCGGCCGAGGGGGATCCCCCCGCGGCCCCGGGGACCGCAGGGGGAGGGAAGCACCAGCTCACCGGGGTGTGCCCGGCCGGTGGCAGCCGAAGATCACTGCTCGCGCAGCGGAATGGACACGTAGGACGGGTCCTCCGCGGGGGAGGAGAAGGTCAGCTGCGCGCCGGACGGGTTGTGCTCGATGTAGAGCGGGTCGACCGTGTCGACGACCAGCGCGAGCCGGTGCCCGGCCGGGACGTCGTAGGCCGTGGAGAACAGGTCCAGGTCGAGGCCGAACGGCTTGCCGGGTGTCTGCCCGTACCAGGTGTACGGCGCGTGGCTGACCAGTTTGCCGAGGCCGAGCGGGCCCACGTCGTAGAGGTACGCGACGAGGGTGCCGCTCTCCTTGGTGCCGGTGACGGTGGTGTGCAGCTTCGCCGTGCCGCGGATGTGCTGGGCGGTGGCGTACTTCTCCGACTTCCACACGGCGGCCCATCGGCGCGGCAGCAGCGGGATGGAGGCCACCGGCGGCACCTGGACCAGCTGGTCGAGGATGCTGGAGAGAAGGACGATCCCGCCGTCAGCCCCCGAGTCGACGTTCGCATGGATCGTGGTGGTGCCGGCGAGGTCGATCTTCCGGCTGGTCGCGGCCACCGACTTCCAGTCCGGATAGCCCTCGTAGCCGCCCGCGGTGCGGGACTTGAGCTGCACCGGCTGCTCCCGGTCCACCCCGTTGTCCTCGCCCTTGAGGTAGTGGTCCAGCCACCGTTCGGTGTCGGTCCAGACGTCGTTGGGCAGCCCGAGCAGCCCGGTGATCTCGGGCGTGGCGTGGTCGCCCGGCCGCAGCTCCAGTCTCTTCGGGACCGTGAGCTTCTCGTAGAAGTCCGTGTAGGAGTTGGCCGGGAAGACGGTGTCGCCCCAGGCGTTGGCGAGCATGATCGCCGCGCCGTTCCGGTTGAGCTGGTCGAGGTAGGTCTCGGCCGACCGCTTCTTCCCCCAGGCGATGAGGTCGGACTCCTTGGCCACGTCGCCGGCGAAGAAGTCGTCGAACACCTGCCGGGTCTCGGGGCTTTCGCGGCCGGTGACCGTCGCCGCGCCCCTCAGCAGAGCGGCCGCCTGGACGTGCTGGGTGCGTCCCGAGTAGATCGAGTGGACCAGGTCCGACCAGCCGCTCATCGAGGCGACGGCCTTGATGCGGTTGTCGTGCGCGGCCGCCAGCAGGCTGATGCCGGCGCCGTAGGAGACGCCCGCCATGCCGATGTGCCGGGCGTCGGACGGGGTGTTGGCGAGTGCCCAGTCGATGACCTTGGAGGCGTCGGCTATGTCGGGCGGTCCCGCCACTTCTATCTCGCCGCCGGACTGCCAGAACCCCCGCACGTTGTACGTGACCACGACATAGCCGGTGTCCGCGAGCTTCCGGGCCTGGGCGAGGTACTCGACCTGCGGGAAGCTCCAGCTCGTCGGGAGCACGATGAGCGGATAACGGCGTGTGCCGTCGGCGTCCGCGGGCGTGACGACGTTCCCCTTCAGCACCGTCCCGCCGGCCCCCGTGATGTCGACGAAGCGCACGCTGTTCGACGTCGCCTGGGCGGTCGGGGCGAGCCCGAGGGCGCTGCCGGCGATCAGCGTCGCCGAGACGGCACCCACGGCGGTCGTACGCAGGATCTTGCGGTGGTTTTCCACGGGTCACTCCTCATATGTCAGAGCAAAGTGACCTGACGGTAACCCCTCCTCCATACCGCAGGTAACCCGTCGGTAAGTTACGTGCGGGTAAGAATAGTTGACGAGTAAGCAGAATCAGGAGGGACGGGAGGAGTCGTGTGCGGCTTCCTCCGGCGCGGGAGCCTGCGCGGCCCGGGTGACGTCTCCGACCAGCTCGACCACGTCCGGCCCGTACGCCTGGGAGTTGACGACCTTCAGCAGCAGGACGAAGGAGCCACTCCCGTATTTGCGGGCCAGCCGCTCGTGGTGGCGCGCGAGATAGCGGGTCGCCGCCTGGTTGGTGATCGCGGTCTGACCGCAGAAGAGGAAGACAGGGCGTGCGCCGCGGCCCAGGTCCGCCGTGAGCCGGGCGAGGATCACATGCTCGGACCGGCCGGGCTCCAGCAGATGGCGCTCGCTTCCGATGCCGAACGCCCAGCGCTCCGGACCGCGTTCCGCGTCGGTGTTCACCCGTATTCCCGGCAGAAGCGACTGGAGATGGGCGGCCATCCGGCGGTTCGACGCCGGACCACCGAGGCAGAACTCCGTGCGCTCGCCGAATCCCTGCCGGGCGGCGTCGTGCGCCACGACCTGGGCGTGGGCGCCACAGTCCTTGATGAGGGCGGACAGCTCCAGCAGCGCGAACACGTCCTGGCGCACCACCGTCAACTCGGGGCCGCCCGCGTCCCTGTTGACCACCAGCAGTGACTCGGAGTTGTCCGGCAGCCCGAAGAAGGCCTGCTTGCGGCGGAGTTTGCGCTTCCATAGGTACGTCCGGGCGAGCCAGCCGAGCGCGGCGCTGATGCCGGCCGCGACCACTCCCAGGACGATGTTGCGCACGTCGTCGTTCATGGCCGGGCATGGTAGCGGGCCGTTGTGAACCGGTGTTCGATGGGACTGACGGGACCATGGCAATGCGGTTACGCTGCGTGGAGGGAAGTCGACTGGAGGTACGGATGCAACGTCCTGTCCGACGGAATCTGGCGGTGCTGGCGGTCTCGGCCGCCGTGGTCTCGGTGGGAGCGGCGGCACCGCCGTCGTCCACCCCGGCACCGGAGAAGGTCCCCGTGGCCGTGGGGTACGGCGGGGCCGTGGCAAGCGTCGACGCGGACGCCTCCGCCGCCGGGATCGAGGTCCTGAAGAAGGGCGGCAACGCGGTGGACGCGGCCGTCGCCACGGCCGCCGCGCTCGGCGTCACCGAGCCCTACTCCGCGGGCATCGGCGGAGGCGGCTACTTCGTCTACTACGACGCCAAGTCCCGCACGGTCCACACCATCGACGGCCGCGAGACCGCCCCGCTCACCGCGGACGAGGGGCTCTTCGTCGAGAACGGCAAGGCGCTCCCCTTCGCCGACGCGGTCGGCAGCGGCCTGAGCGTCGGCACCCCGGGCACCCCCGCCACCTGGCAGAAGGCACTGGAGGAGTGGGGTACGAAGAGGCTCGGCACGGTCCTGAAGCCGGCCGAGCGCATAGCGCGCGACGGCTTCACCGTCGACGACACGTTCCGCTCGCAGACCGCGTCCAACGAGACCCGCTTCCGCCACTTCCCGGACACCGCCAAGCTGTTCCTGCCGGGCGGCGCGCTCCCCGTGGTCGGCTCAACGTTCAAGAACCCCGACCTCGCCCGCACCTACGCGGAACTGGGCCGGAAGGGCATCGGCGCGATCTACCACGGCGATCTGGGCGACGACATCGTCGCCACCGTCGAAAAGCCCCCGGTGGACCCGGCCTCGGGCTGGAACGCCCGCCCCGGCAAGCTGTCCGACAAGGACCTCGCGGTCTACCGGGCCAAACTGCAGGCGCCCACCAAAACCTCCTACCGCGGCCTCGACGTCTACTCCATCGCCCCGTCCTCCTCCGGCGGCACCACGGTCGGCGAGGCGCTCAACATCCTGGAGCGGACCGACCTCGCGAAGGCGAGCGAGGTGCAGTACCTGCACCACTTCATCGAGGCGAGCCGCATCGCCTTCGCCGACCGCGGGCGCTGGGTCGGCGACCCCGCCTTCGAGGACGTGCCGACGAAGGACCTGCTGTCCCAGAAGTACGCCGACTCCCGCGCGTGCCTGATCAAGGACGACGCTGTGCTCACCAGCCCGCTCGCGCCCGGTGACCCGCGCCACCCGGCGCCCTGCGGCGCCCGGGGAACGGCGGCCCCGACGACGTACGAGGGCGAGAACACCACGCACCTGACCGTCGCAGACAAGTGGGGCAACGTCGTCGCCTACACGCTCACCATCGAGCAGACCGGCGGCAGCGGTATCACCGTCCCGCGCCGCGGCTTCCTCCTCAACAACGAGCTGACGGACTTCTCCTTCACGCCCGCCAACCCGGCCGTGCACGACCCGAACCTGCCCGGTCCGGGCAAGCGGCCGCGTTCGTCCATCTCGCCGACGATCGTGCTGGACAAGCAGGGCCGACCGGTCGTCGCCCTCGGTTCACCCGGCGGCGCGACCATCATCACCACCGTGCTGCAGACCCTGACCGGGTTCCTCGACCGGCATCTGCCGCTCGTCGACGCGATCGCCGCCCCGCGCGCCAGCCAGCGCAACGCGGCCCAGACCGAACTCGAACCCGGCCTCTACGACAGCGATCTGAAGGCCCGGCTCGAGGCGATCGGGCACTCCTTCAAGCCGAACCCGGAGATCGGCGCGGCCACGGGCGTGCAGCGGCTGCCCGACGGCAGGTGGCTCGCCGCCGCCGAGAAGGTGCGGCGCGGCGGCGGATCCGCGATGGTGGTGAACCCGGCGCCGTAACAGCCACGCGGTTCACTCGGGGTGTCGGGCGGCCCCGTTCCCTTCCGGACGGGCCGTCTCGCCGCCCTGCACGGCGGGGGGTGCGGCGCCCTCGCCCGAGCCGGTGGGAGCGGCCGGAGCCGGCGCCGTGGCGTCGGCCTCTTCCGCGGGAGCGGCGCTCGCCTCCGCCTGCCTCGCAGCGGGCGGCCCGGCCCGGAAGGCCAGCCGCCCGTCCTCGACGTCCACCTCGACCCGGCCGCCCCGCTCGATACGGCCGTCAAGCAGCAGCCGGGACAGCTGGTTGTCGACCTCCCGCTGGATGGTCCTGCGCAGCGGGCGGGCACCGTACTCCGGCTGGAACCCACGCTGCGCCAGCCAGTCGACGGCCGCCTCGCTGAATGTGACGTCGATGTCCTGGGCGTGCAGCCGGCGCCGCGTCTTGTCGAGCATCAGGTCGGTGATGCGCCGCAGTTGATCCGAGGTGAGCTGCCGGAACACGACGATCTCGTCGATGCGGTTGAGGAACTCCGGTCGGAAGTGCTGGCGCAGCGGGCGCAGGATCCGCTCCCTGCGCGCCTCCTCGTCCGCCTCGGCGCCGCCCGCCCCGAACCCGATGCCGGCGCCGCGCCGGGTGATCGCCTCCGAGCCGAGGTTGCTCGTCATCACGATGACCGTGTTGGCGAAGTCCACGGTCCGGCCCTGGGCGTCGGTGAGCCGGCCGTCGTCGAGGACCTGAAGCAGGATGTTGAAGACGTCCGGGTGCGCCTTCTCCACCTCGTCGAGCAGCAGCAGCGAGTACGGGTGCCGCCGTACGGCCTCGGTGAGCTGGCCGGCCTCCTCGTGGCCCACGTACCCGGGCGGAGCGCCCACCAGCCGGCTGACGGTGTGGCGCTCCTGGTACTCGCTCATGTCGAGGCGGACCATGCGCTCCTCGCTGCCGAACAGCACCTCGGCGAGCGCGCGGGCCAGCTCCGTCTTGCCCACACCGGTCGGGCCGAGGAAGAGGAAACTGCCGATCGGACGGTCGGGACTGGACAGGCCGGCGCGCGAGCGCAGTACCGCGTCGGCGACCACGCTGACCGCCTCGTCCTGTCCGATGACCCGCTGGTGCAGATGCTCCTCCAGGCCGAGCAGCCGCTCCTTCTCCTCCTCGGTGAGCCGGCTGACGGGGACGCCGGTCTGCCGCGAGACCACCTCCGCGATGGCCTCAGTGGTGACCTCCAGGTGCTGACCCTCGTCCGCCTCGGTCTCCCCGGAGGCCTCCCCGATCCGCTCCTTCAGCCGGGTGATGCGATCGCGCAACTGGGTGGCGTGCTCGTACTGCTCGTCGGCCACCGCCTGGTCCTTGTCCCGGGCGAGCTGCTCGACCTCGCGCTCCATGGCCCGGACGTCCGTGCCCTTGGTCCGGGCACGCAGCCGCACCCGGGCGCCGGCCTGGTCGATCAGATCGATCGCCTTGTCCGGCAGATGGCGGTCGGTGAGATAGCGGTCGGACAGCTCCACGGCGGCGACCAGCGCCTCGTCGGTGTAGCGGACCTGGTGGTGCGCCTCGTAGCGGTCGCGGAGCCCGCGCAGGATCTCGATCGCGTCCGGGACGCTCGGCTCGGGCACCAGGATGGGCTGGAAGCGGCGGGCCAGCGCCGCGTCCTTCTCGATGCGGCGGTACTCCTCCAGCGTGGTGGCGCCCACGATGTGCAGCTCGCCGCGGGCCAGGGCGGGCTTGAGGATGTTGCCCGCGTCCATGGACCCGCCTTCCGTGCCGCCCCCGCCCGCTCCGACGACCGTGTGCAGCTCGTCGATGAAGACGATCAGTTCCTCGGAGTGCGCGCGGATCTCGCCCACGATGGTGGTGAGCCGCTCCTCGAAGTCGCCGCGGTAGCGGGTACCGGCGACCACCCCGGGCAGATCCAGGGCGAAGACCCGGCGGCCGAGCAGGACGTCGGGCACGTCCCCGTCGGCGATGCGCTGGGCGAGGCCCTCGACGATGGCGGTCTTGCCGACGCCCGCGTCGCCGATGAGTACAGGGTTGTTCTTGCCGCGTCGGGAGAGCACCTCGATGGTCTGCTCGATCTCCTCGTCCCGCCCGATCACCGGGTCGATGCGGCCCTGACGTGCGAGGTCGGTCAGATCACGGCCGTACTTGTCTAGGGTCGGGGTCGTGGCGGGGCGCGGCCGCTCCGGTCGCGCCGGCTGGGCGGCCTCGGCCGTCTCGGCGGGCAGGGAGGGCGGTGCGAAGTGCGCCGAGTGCAGGATGTGCCCGGCGGCGGAGTCCGGGTTCGCGGCCAGGGCGGTGAGCACATGCTCGGGTCCGATGTAGCCGGCGCCGGTCGACCGGGCCAGGTCGTGCGCGTCCAGCAGGGCGCGCTTGACGGCAGGGGTCAGCGAGAGCGAGGCGGGGGGCGGAGCGTCGTCGGGGAGGGGCTGGACCGGCCCGGAGCGCTGGTCGATCTCCGTCGCCAGCGTGTCCGGGTCCGCACCGGCCCGGCTCAGCAGACTCCGGGTCGGTTCCGCGGCGAGTGCGGCGCGCAGCAGATGCTGGGTGTCGAGGTCCCGCGCACCGTGCTCGACGGCGTACCGCGCGGCGCCGGCGACCAGCTGCCGGGCGGGCTCGCTCAGCAGCCGGCCCAGGTCGATCTGGCGGGGACCGGGGCGCGGCCCGCCGCCGAAGATGCGTCGGAAGAACTCTTGGAAGGGGTCCGAGCCGTAGCCCTGCGGACCGTTGAAGCCGCTGGTCATGGCCATCCGTTCCGGCGTCCCGGCGGGGCCCGGGACACGCTCGTTGATCGACGTGCCGGTGCCGGGTGCCCGGACGGGGCCCGGTTACACCTGTGGGGCGCGCGCGGCGCTCGTAGACCCACGATGGCACGAACGCACTCCGGCGGCATGTCCAGAAAGGTCCCTCATCCTGCCCGCGGCGTGGCGTTTCGCGTCCGGGACGCCGCCGGACTCCGGGGAACGCGAACAATGCCGGCGGCTCGGGCGGTTGGCGGGTGAGGGCCGAGGGCGTGCCGGTATGGCGCGGCGGAGCCGGCCGCGGACGCCGGGATCTCGGCCTCGGCCCTCCCCGGGATCGAGTCCGGACGCGGAGCGCTCTGCGTCCGGTCCGAAAACTCCCCGTAGTCGTCCCGTAACACAACTGGTGTTATCTATCGGGTCGGAGTACTCCAGTCGGGTGGGAGCTGGGCGATGGATGTGGAACAACTCCCGGTGCAGATCCGGGAGTTCGCGGGCTACCTGAACGCGCTGCTGGCGCGGCTCGACCAGGACGGCGGCTGGTGCGGAGTCTTCTGGCAGCGCGATCCCGACGGCATGCGGGCGTGCCTCGACGGCCGGGAGGTGCCTCCCTGGGACGTCGTGGAGGCCCTGCTGCACGACCTCGCCGCGGCCTACGGACCCCCCAGCGCCGCGCACGAGGCCGAGCGGGCGCGGGCGCTGCACGGGGCCTCGATCGCGGCGTACGACGCCCGGCCGGGCGGCCGCGACGCCCTCGTCGACCGGCTCGACGTGATGCTCCGCGAACAGCGCTACGCGGCCGAGCGCCAGGCGGAGCTGGTCCGCCGCCTGGAGTCGGCCGCGACCCGGGAGGACGCCGAGTCGCTCCACCTCGACCTGGCCTGGGCCCGGGACGACCATGAACGCGCCACCGCCCGCTGTGTGGAGCTCCGCCGCCGCATGGCGGCCCTCGACCACCGTGCCCTGCGCCCGCCGGAGCGGGGCGCGCCGCCCTTAATGGCCCCCGGGCCGGCCTGGCGCCCGGGAGCCGACGAGCGCCCCGGCGACACGGCCGGCCCGGGCACGGCGGCACGACCCGGCGCCCGCCCGGCCGCCGGTTCCGCCGCACCCCACGCCCCGCTCGAGCAGCAGGGTCCCTTCGAGCAGCGCGCCCCGCTCGAGCAGCAGGGTCCCTTCGAGCAGCGCGCCCCGCTCGAGGAGCAGGGTCCCTTCGAGCAGCGCGCCCCGCTCGAGGAGCAGGGTCCCTTCGAGCAGCACGCCCCGCTCGGGCAGCAGGCCCATCTCCAGCGGCACGCTCCGGTCGTGCCGCCCCCCGACGCCGCCCACGACACCCCGGCCGCCCTCCACACCCGAGCCACCGCCCAGGAGCCCCTCGCCGCCGACCCTGCCTCGCCGGGCCCCGCCCCCTCGGACCCCGCCCCCGCGCCCCCCGTCAAGCAGCGCTCCAGGCGCCGTCCCCGCGGCAGTGCCCGGTTCGCCGGGATGATGGACGTCCAGGAGGCGCCCGCCGGTGCCGTGCCCGCCTCCGCGCCCGCCCCCGGCCGCGAGGGCCCGCGCGGCGCCCGGTTCGCCGGAGCCGGGCACACCGGGCCCGAGGCGGTGCGTGAAGAGCGCGCGGAGGAGTCCCTGGACCAGGCGGGCCGGCGGATCATCGCGGAGACCGTCGCCGCGCTCATCCGGCTGCGCGCCGAGGGCCGCAGCGGCGAAGCCCACGCCCTGCTCGCCGAGGCCGCCCACTGGCCTGCCGCCCGTTACCCCCCGCTCGCCGCAGAACTGCACCGCGCGGGTCTCGGCGCCGACTGGGCCACCCTGCTGTGGGAGGCCGTCGCGCTGCCCGCCGACCGCCTCGTCGCCGCCGCGGACGCACTCACCGCCGCCGGGCGCACCGCGGACGGGGAGCAGATACTGCGCCAGGGCGCGGTACGGCCCGCGAGCGAGATCGGCGAGGCCGTGCTGGGCCTGAACGCCGACGGCCGGCACCGTGAGGTCCGCGCGCTCCTCGACGCGTATGTGCGCATGCGTCCGCCCGAAGAAGCGGTCCGCAGCGTCGAGGCGGATCCAGGGCTGCTCCTGCCGCTGCTCCTCGAGGCTGCCCGGGGCGTCTCCGACGAGCGGCACTGGGACCTCGTCCACGCCCTGAGAGTCGCCGGATTCACCGTCTGAGCAGCCCGTCGACAATCCGACCACTTCACCCGCAGGGGTGCGAAACATGATCGACTCCGCGGGTTGACGACGATGGTCTTGGCAAGGCCTCCCCGGAGGCTTACGTTCGAGCCTCTACCACCTGTTTCTACGGGCGTAGAGGCTCGCTGACGTCCTCACCGGGACTTGAGGCAAAGGAGCGGCATCATGGCCCACGTCGTACGCGCCGCACTGGTCCAGGCGACCTGGACCGGCGACACCGAATCCATGATCGACAAGCATGTGGCGCACGCCCGCGAGGCGGCCCGGCAGGGCACGCAGGTCATCGGCTTCCAGGAAGTCTTCAACGCCCCCTACTTCTGTCAGGTCCAGGACCCCGAGCACTATCGCTGGGCCGAGCCCGTGCCGGACGGGCCCACCGTCGCCCGGATGCGGGAACTGGCCCGTGAGACCGGCATGGTGATCGTCGTCCCCGTCTTCGAGATCGAGCAGTCCGGCTTCTACTTCAACACCGCCGCCGTGATCGACGCCGACGGCACCTACCTGGGCAAGTACCGCAAGCACCACATCCCCCAGGTCAACGGCTTCTGGGAGAAGTACTACTTCAAGCCGGGCAACCTCGGCTGGCCCGTCTTCGACACCGCGGTCGGCAAGGTCGGCGTGTACATCTGCTACGACCGCCACTTCCCGGAGGGCTGGCGGCAACTCGGTCTCAACGGAGCCCAGTTGGTCTACAACCCCTCCGCCACCTCGCGCGGCCTGTCGGGCTATCTCTGGCAGCTGGAGCAGCCCGCCGCCGCCGTCGCCAACGAGTACTTCATCGCCGCGATCAACCGCGTGGGCCGCGAGGAGTACGGCGACAACGACTTCTACGGCACGAGCTACTTCGTCGACCCCCGCGGGCAGTTCGTCGGGGAGCTCGCCAGCGACAAGGAGGAGGAGCTCGTCGTCCGGGACCTCGACTTCGACCTCATCGAAGAAGTGCGGCAGCTGTGGGCGTTCTACCGCGACCGCCGCCCCGACGCGTACGAAGGACTGGTGAAGCCGTGAGCGAGCTGTACGCCCGCCACCGGGCCGTCCTGCCCGACTGGCTCGCGCTGTACTACAAGGACCCCCTGGAGATCACCCACGGCGAGGGTCGCCATGTCTGGGACGCCGACGGCAGGAAGTACCTGGACTTCTTCGGCGGGATCCTCACCACCATGACCGCGCACGCCCTGCCCGAGGTCACCAAGGCGGTGAGCGAGCAGGCCGGGCGGATCATCCACAGCTCGACCCTCTACCTCAACCGGCCGATGGTTGAACTGGCCGAGCGCATCGCCCAGTTGAGCGGCATTCCGGACGCCCGGGTCTTCTTCACCACATCCGGCACCGAGGCCAACGACACCGCGCTGCTGCTGGCGACCACCTACCGGGGCAGCAACCAGGTCCTGGCGATGCGCAACAGCTACCACGGCCGCTCCTTCAGCTCGGTCGGCATCACCGGCAACCGCGGCTGGTCCCCGACCTCGCTGTCACCGCTGGGAACCCTCTACGTCCACGGAGGCGTCCGCACCCGCGGCCCGTTCGCCCACCTCGGCGACGCCGACTTCATCGCGGCCTGCGTCGAGGACCTGAAGGACCTGCTCGGGCACATCCGGCCGCCCGCCGCGCTGATCGCCGAGCCCATCCAGGGCGTGGGCGGCTTCACCTCGCCGCCGGACGGGCTGTACGCGGCCTTCCGCGAGGTGCTCGAGGAGCACGGCACCCTGTGGATCGCGGACGAGGTGCAGACCGGCTGGGGCCGCACCGGTGACCACTTCTGGGGCTGGCAGGCCCATGGACAGAGCGGCCCGCCGGATCTCCTCACCTTCGCCAAGGGCATCGGCAACGGCATGTCCATCGGCGGGGTGGTCGCCCGCGCGGACATCATGAACTGCCTGGACGCGAACTCCATTTCGACGTTCGGCGGTACCCAGATCACCATGGCCGCGGGCCTCGCCAACCTCACCTACCTGCTGGAGCACGACCTCCAGGGCAACGCGCGCCGGGTCGGCGGACGGCTCCTCGAGCGGCTGAGGGCCGCCACCGCACAGCTCCCGGTCGTCCGGGAGGTGCGCGGGCGTGGCCTGATGATCGGCGTCGAGCTGGTCAGGCCCGGCACGGACGAGGCCGACCCGGAGGCCGCGGCCGCCGTGCTGGAGGCCGCGCGCGAGGGCGGACTGCTGATCGGCAAGGGCGGCGGCCACAACACCAGCGTCCTGCGCATCGCCCCGCCGCTCACGCTGACCGTGCCGGAGGCCGAGGAGGGCGCCGCGATCCTCGAGCACGCCCTCGGAAGCGTCCGGTGACCCCCGTCGCTGTCGACAGCGTCGTCATGAGGTGTTCCTCGTCGACAAGCCGATGACCTGAGCAAGGGAACGTCGCCATGTCCACCGCCCTGGAACCAGCCCTGTCGGTACGCCAGGTCCTCACCCTGGACCGGGTGCTCGCCGGAGAGCCCGAGGTGGTGGCCGGCGCCGGGCACCTCGACCGGCCGGTGCGCTGGGTGCACGTCGCCGAGGCACCCGACGTAGGAGTGATGCTCAGCGGCGGCGAGATGGTCCTCACCACCGGGGTGCTGCTCGCCGGCGACGCCGACAAGCAGGCCGAGTACATCCGGTCCCTGCACCGCGCGGAGGCCGCGGCCGTCGTCCTCGGGCTCGGCCGCGCCTTCCCCGCGCCCCCGGACGTGATGCGCCGGGCCGCCGAGCGCTGCGGACTGCCCCTGGTGGTCCTGCACCGGCCCTTCCCCTTCGCCGAGCTGACCGAGGAGGTCCAGTCCCGGCTGGTGCGGCGCAAGTTCGCGGCCGTGAGTCTGTCGGAGTCGGTCCGTACGGCCCTGACGGGACTCATCACCGCGGGCGCCCCGCTCCAGCGGCTGCTCGACGAGATCGCCGTGCACGCCGCCTGCCCCGTGGTCCTCACCAACCTCGCCCACCGGGTGCTGGCGACCGCGGGGGAGCGGTCCGCGGTCGACGACGTGCTGCGCGACTGGGAGCGCATCGCCCGGCAGGCCGGCGGCAGCCAGGGCGACGGCTGGGTCCGCGCCGAACTGGGCGGGCGGGGTGAGCGCTGGGGCAGGATCGTGCTGTGCGGCTACCGCGGCGACAGCCCCATCGGGCGCCTGCTCGCCGAACGCGCCGCCGAGGCCCTCGTACTGCACCGCATGCTCGGCGGGTCGGCGCACTCCTGGGAGGAGCAGTCCGCGCAGGGCCTGCTGACCGACCTCGTCTCCGGAGTCGTCCCGGCCCGTCAGCTGCTGCCGCGGGCCCGGGCGGCCGGGCTGCCCGTCAACCGCCGCACCTTCGTCCCCGTCGTCGTACGCGACGGCGAACCGGCCGGACTCGACCGCGTCCTGCGTCTGCTGGGGCTGTCCGGACTCGTCGCGGACCTCGCCGACGGGGCCACCGCCATCCTGCTCAGCCTCGCCCGGGACCAGGACGCCGAGGCACTGACCGCGCACTTCGCCGCCCGGCTGCGCACCGAGTCCGGCATGCTCGCAACCGTGGTCGCGGCGGCCGACGCGCGCACCGCCTGGGAGGACGTACCCGCGGGGCTGCGGGAGGCCCGGCACGTGGCCGACGCCGTCGCCGCCCACTCGGCCGCCCAGGACCTGCCGGCCGTCGTACGGCTCAAGGACGTCCATCTGCGCGGTCTGATCCGGCTGTTGCGCGACGACCCGCATGTGCAGTCCTTCGCCGAACGGGAGCTGGACGGCCTGCTGTGCGGACGCCACGCCGAGCAGGAGCTGCTGCCCGTGCTGCGGACCTATCTGGCCACCGGCCGCAACAAGTCCCGCACCGCCCAGCTGCACCATGTCAGCAGGCCCGCGCTCTACCGCCGTCTGGAGGCCATCCAGGCCCTCCTCGGGGTCGACCTGGACGACTTCGAACAGGCCGCCTCCGTGCACATCGCGTTGCTCGCGCACGACGCCCAACAAGGGTGAGACACCATGGGAACCAGCGGGAAACCGCCGCGGACGGGCCGGGGTGACACCGTGGAACGCGGTGCACCCGCAGACGTGACACGGTGCCACTCAAACCGGTCCGCCGGGCTTCCTAAGCTCGCCGCACACCGAGCGACCGGAGGTCCCGATGAGCAGAGTGGTCCGTGCCGCCGTCTTCCAGACCGCCTGGACCGGCGACAAGGAATCGATGATCCAGGTCCACGAGCAGGCGGCCCGCGACGCGGCCGCGCAAGGCGCCGAGGTCCTGTGCTTCCAGGAGCTGTTCTACGGACCGTACTTCTGCCAGGTCCAGGACCCGGCGTTCTACGAGTACGCCGAGCGCATCCCGGACGGCCCCGTCGTCAAGCGGTTCCAGGCGCTGGCGAAGGAGCTGGGCATCGTGCTGGTCCTGCCCATGTACGAGGAGGAGCAGCCCGGCGTCCTCTACAACACCGCGGCGGTGATCGACGCCGACGGCTCGTACCTCGGCAAGTACCGCAAGACCCACATCCCGCAGGTGAAGGGCTTCTGGGAGAAGTTCTACTTCCGCCCCGGCAACTCCGGCTGGCCCGTCTTCGACACCAAGGCCGGACGGATCGGCGTCTACATCTGCTACGACCGCCACTTCCCGGAGGGCTGGCGCGCCCTGGGCCTCGCGGGCGCGGAGATCGTGTTCAACCCGTCGGCGACCTCCCGCGGGCTGTCCGGCTATCTGTGGCAGCTGGAGCAGCCGGCCGCGGCCGTCGCCAACGAGTACTTCGTGGGCGCGATCAACCGGGTGGGCGTCGAGGAGCTGGGCGACAACGACTTCTACGGGACCTCGTACTTCGTGGACCCGGAGGCGCAGTTCGTCGGCGAGGTGGCGAGCGACAAGGAGACCGAGCTGGTCGTGCGCGACCTCGACCTGGCGAAGCTGCGGGAGGTGCGCGACCGCTGGCAGTTCTACCGCGACCGCGCCCCGGGCGCGTACGGGCCGCTGACAGCTCCGTGACGGGCGGAGCCCCCGCGCCCCGAAGGGGGCGCGGGGGCAGCGGTCCGGCACCCGACTCCGCCGCGATGGGGGTCCCCCCGGGTTCGAGCGAAGCCGGGAACTCGGGGGAGCGACCCGCCACAGACAACCCGCACTCTTCACGACCGCCGTCAACGCCCGGAGGGTGAGCATGACTCGTACCGTCATCCGCGGTGGCCTCGTCATCACCGCGTCCGACGAGATCCACGCCGACGTCCTGATCGAGGACGGCCGCATCGCCGCCCTCGCCGCGTCCGGCACCCCGGCCGCCGCGGCCTTCACGGCCGAGCGGAGCGAGATGGGGGCACCCCCGCCCGAAGGGTGGGGGAGGACCATCGACGCCACCGGCAAGTACGTGATCCCGGGCGGCGTCGACGCCCACACCCACATGGAGCTGCCGTTCGGCGGCACCTTCGCCTCCGACACCTTCGAGACCGGCACGCGGGCCGCCGCCTGGGGCGGAACGACGACGATCGTCGACTTCGCGGTGCAGAGCGTCGGTCACACCCTGCGGGAGGGCCTGGACGCCTGGCACGCCAAGGCCGAGGGCAGCTGCGCCATCGACTACGGCTTCCACATGATCGTCTCCGACGTCAACCAGGAGACGCTCAAGGAGATGGACCTGCTGGTCGAGGAGGGCGTCACCTCCTTCAAACAGTTCATGGCGTACCCCGGCGTCTTCTACAGCGACGACGGACAGATCCTGCGCGCCATGCAGCGCTCCGCCGAGAACGGCGGACTGATCATGATGCACGCCGAGAACGGCATCGCGATCGACGTGCTGGTCGAGCAGGCGCTGGCCCGCGGCGAGACCGACCCCCGGTACCACGGCGAGGTCCGCAAGGCACTGCTGGAGGCCGAGGCCACCCATCGCGCCATCAAGCTCGCCCAGGTCGCGGGAGCGCCCCTGTACGTCGTGCACGTCTCGGCGCAGGAAGCGGTCGCCGAGCTGGCCCGGGCGCGCGACGAGGGGCTCAACGTCTTCGGCGAGACCTGTCCCCAGTACCTGTTCCTGTCCACCGACAACCTCGCCGAGCCGGACTTCGAGGGCGCCAAGTACGTGTGCTCGACGCCCCTGCGGCCCAAGGAGCACCAGGCGGCCCTGTGGAGGGGCCTGCGCACCAACGACCTCCAGGTGGTCTCCACCGACCACTGCCCCTTCTGCTTCGTGGGGCAGAAGGAGCTGGGCCGGGGCGACTTCTCCAAGATCCCCAACGGTCTGCCGGGCGTGGAGAACCGCATGGACCTGCTGCACCAGGCCGTCGTCGACGGGCACATCTCACGCCGCCGCTGGATCGAGATCGCCTGTGCCACCCCGGCCCGGATGTTCGGCCTCTACCCGAAGAAGGGCACCATCGCCCCGGGCGCGGACGCCGACGTCGTCATCTACGACCCGCACGCCGAACAGGTCATGTCCGCCGAGACCCACCACATGAACGTCGACTACTCGGCCTACGAGGGCAAGCGCACGACCGGCCGGGTCGAGACCGTCCTGTCGCGCGGTGAACCCGTCGTCACCGAACGGGAGTTCACCGGACACGCGGGACACGGCGTCTACACCCCCCGCTCCACCTGTCAGTACCTCAACTAGGAGTGGCCCTCATGGACTTCGGACTCGTCCTGCAGACCGATCCGCCGGCCTCCCGGGTCGTCAGCCTGATGAAGAGGGCCGAACGCAACGGCTTCCGCTACGGCTGGACCTTCGACTCGGCCGTGCTGTGGCAGGAACCGTTTGTGATCTACAGCCAGATCCTGGCGAACACCAGCAGACTGACCGTCGGCCCGATGGTGACGAACCCGGGCACCCGCACCTGGGAGGTCACGGCCTCCACCTTCGCCACCCTCAACGACATGTTCGGCAACCGCACGATCTGCGGCATCGGCCGCGGCGACTCCGCGATGCGCGTCGCGGGCCGCAAGCCCAACACCCTGGCCCGCATCAGCGAGGCCATGAAGGTGATCCGGGCGCTGGGCCGCGGCGAGGCGGCCGATCTCGGCGGCGGCACGGTCGTCAGGTTCCCGTGGATCAAGCCCGGTGCCGAACTGCCGGTGTGGATGGCCGCGTACGGCCCCAAGGCGCTGAAGATGACCGGGGAGGAGGCCGACGGATTCATCCTCCAACTCGCCGATCTCTATCTGACCGAGTACATGGTCAAGGCCGTGAAGGACGCGGCCGCGGCCGCCGGACGCGACCCCTCCGACGTCAGGGTCTGCGTGGCCGCACCCGCGTACGTCACCGAGGACGACTCGCCCGAGGCGCTCGCCCATGCCCGGGACCAGTGCCGCTGGTTCGGCGGCATGGTCGGCAACCACGTGGCCGACCTCGTCGCCAAGTACGGCGAGCACTCGGCCGCCGTACCCGACGCGCTCACCGACTACATCAAGGCCCGGGAGGGCTACGACTACGCGCACCACGGGCGCAGCGGCAACCCCGACACGCAGTTCGTGCCGGACGAGATCGTCGACCGGTTCTGTGTCATCGGCCCGGTCGAGAAGCACATCGAGAAGCTCACCGCGCTGCGTGACCTCGGCGTCGACCAGTTCGCCGTCTACGACATGCACGACGCGCAGGAAGCCGTCATCGACGCCTACGGATCGCAGGTCATCCCGGCGGTCAACGGCTAGCCGCCGGTCCGCCGGGGGCCTCCTGATCCCCCGGCCCCGCTCGTCCCCTTCCCGCTCCCCCGGGAAGGGGGCCAGGGCGCTCCCTGTCGCCTCGGCCTCCGGGGCGCACCCCCCATCGGCGCCACCCGCACGGCGTTTCCCACCCCACCTCACGATGGGTCTGCCCATGACCGACACCGCACCTTCGGCCATACCGATGTCCGCCCAAGTCACCCGTCCCGACGGCCGCGTGGAGTTCGCCCCCGGCTCTCCGCCGCCGAGCGGTCCCTACGCCAACAAGGACCTGCTGCCGGTCCCCGTCGACAGGCGCACCTGGACCACGTACAACTTCTCCGGGCTGTGTGTCGCGCAAGAGAAACACATACTGCCTTGAAGGGTGCTGGCCAGCACTTTCGTCACCGATCGCACTGGCCGCGCGAGCGTGTGTCCGCGGTGCGCGGTTGATGCCGCCGGGGCGGACCGACCCCGTCGGCGATGCGTCTGCTCGCGCGGCTGGTCGGCTCGCCCTTCGTTCGTCGGACTCCCGGGGATCAGTCGAGCTTCCCGGAGTCTGCGTCTCCACATGAGCCTTCGTGATACGAGGTGGTCCTGATGTCCCCCAGTGGAAGAACCCTGGCCGATCCGGCCGTCGCGCAGCAGGTGTACCCGGACGGCCGAGTGGCGTTGTCCGATCCGGCGGCGCTGGATGATTCGCGTTTCGCCAACGCGGACCTGGTGCCGGTCCCGATCGCGCGCCGGACCTGGGGTACTTACAACTATCTCGCCCTTTGGGTGGGAATGGCGCATTGTATTCCGTCGTGGACGCTGGCTTCAGGGCTGGTGGCGCTGGGGATGGACTGGAAGCAGGCGGTGCTGACGATCGCGCTGGCGAACGTGACCGTGCTGGTGCCGATGCTGCTGACTGGTCACGCGGGCACCAAGTACGGGATTCCGTTCCCGGTGTTCGCGCGGGCGTCGTTCGGGGTGCGTGGGGCGAACCTGCCGGCGATGGTGCGGGCGGCGGTGGCGTGCTGCTGGTTCGGCATCCAGACGTGGATCGGTGGGGAGGGCATCTTCCTGCTGGCCGGCAAGCTGTTCGGTCACGGCTGGCTGAACGCCGGACCGATAGCGGGCACGCCGTGGACCCAGTGGCTGTCGTTCGGGGTGTTCTGGCTGATTGAGGTCGCCATCATCACCCGCGGCATGGAGACCCTACGCAGGGTGGAGAACTGGGCGGCGCCGCTGGTGATCGTCGGCGCGCTGGCCCTGTTGGGGTTCATGGCCGCCAAGGCGGGCGGCTTCGGTCCGCTGCTGGACCAGCCCTCGCGCCTGGGCTGGGGGAGCGGGTTCTGGAAGGTGTTCTTCCCCGCTCTGATGGGCATGATCGGCTTCTGGTCCACGCTGTCGCTGAACATCCCGGACTTCACTCGCTTCGGCGGCAGCCAGCGCGCCCAACTGTGGGGCCAGACGCTGGGCCTGCCGACCACGATGACACTGTTCGCGATCCTGTCGGTGCTGGTCACGTCCGGCTCCCAGGCCGTCTACGGGGCGCCGATCTGGGATCCGATCGCACTGAGCGCGAAGATGAGCAACACCGTCGGAGCCTTGTTGGCGCTGTTGATCGTGATGGTGGCGACCTTGTCGGTGAACATCGCCGCCAATGTCGTCTCCCCGGCGTACGACCTGTCGAACTTGCTGCCGCGCCTGGTCAGCTTCCGCACCGGCGCGCTGATCACCGGCGTGGTCGGCATCCTGATCATGCCGTGGAAGCTGATCGCCAACCCGCACGTGTACATCTTCACGTGGCTCGGCTTCGTAGGCGGCCTGCTCGGCACCGTGGCCGGCATCCTCGTCGCCGACTACTGGATCGTGCGCCGTACCCGCTTGGCGCTGGGAGAGCTGTACCAGTCCGGGGGCCGTTACTGGTACACCGGCGGCTGGAACCTGTCGGCGGTGGCCGCTTTCGTGATCGGCGGTGTCCTGGCCGTCGGCGGTTCGTACTCGACCGTGGTCAAGGGCGTCAAGCAGGGCCCCTTCCCCGCTGACGGCGTCATCCCGTTCCTCAAGCCCCTGGCCGATTACGGCTGGGCCGTCGGCCTGGCCTCCGCCCTGTTGGTCTACACCCTGCTCAGCGTCAGCCTCAGCCGGGACCAGGACGGCTGATCCGCGGGCCGGCCGACGGACACGCCGAGGGCAGGCAGTCCGCGGCGTGTCCGTCGGCCGGCTCCTTTACATGGAGCGCGACAGCCTCGGGCTCATGACGGAAGAGACGATCACCGCGCCCCGGCTCGTATGTCGACCTCCCCAGTCGCACCGCCGTCTTCCACTACGGTCAGGAACAGGGATTCTCCGCAGCCACCCACCGGAACCAGCAGCTTTCCATCGCTCACGACGTAGCACAGCACCTTGTCCTTGGTGACCTTCTCGGGCACGGGAACACCCCTCTTCGTGAGAGGAACTGGGCGCGCATCAGGCAGCGCCCGAGGCCAGGGCGCACAGCCCACACACCATTTCGGTGGCGAAAAGCCGAGGCCGGGCAAACGACCTTGAGTCTAGGGAGCATGACGCACAGACTTGCCGGCCTGCCACGTCGGCACGCCACGGACGGGCCTGGCGCGCGGGTCCGACTGAAGGACGGTGGGCATCTGTTGGCTCACGAGGGTCAGAGCAGGGCCGTGTGGGCCGAAGCCCGCGCATTGGTCAGTCATGCTGAACCAAGAAGTGCTATTGGCCGATGAGGGCACTGCTCGGCGCTCTTCCCATGTGCGGCAAAGGATGCTGCGAAACTGCTGGTTGAGCGCATCGCGCCCGTGATGCCCGAGAGTGATGTCTCGATGCAGCGGCAGGAGCCGCTCACGACTGGTGCAGCAGGGCACGCGCCATGAGGTCGCCCCCGCACGGCATCCTGCGACAGAGCTCAGTGACATGGATCATGCGCACACATCGAGCCAACTCGTGCGATTAGCGGACAAGCGGTGATGTGGCAGCAGTAGGTTCCTCGATGGCCACAATTGATCGTTTCTAGGGGGAACCTTGTCGCGTTCACGCGCGAGATTCTTTGCTTTGGCCTGCGTCGGGACTGCCGCACTGACCGCTCTCGGCGCTGCGCCGCCAGCCAGTGCGGCTCCGCCCAACGAGGCGTGCAGCATCCTTTACAACGACCGCCTCACCTCTTGGGCCATGACGTGCAGCCAGCCTGGCGAGCCGATGATCGGCGGCTTCGCCACTTGGCGTAACGTGCCCATTACCTTCGACCAGGTCGACACCGCCTCGGCGACCGTGCAGGCGTCCAACTATCTGAGGGTCACTCCGAACACCGAGAGCAGCCCGCTGGCCGCCAACATAGAGATAGGCCTGTACGCGCAAAAGACGGGCAAGACCGCGCACACCTATGGTCCGCGCTGGTCGGAACTGACCACCAGTGGTGGACGTACCAAGGCCATCACTGCTGGCGTAAATCCGGCCAAGCCGGACAACCGCAACCACACCTATATGACCGTCCGGCAGGACCACGGCAACCAGTGGGACGTGCTGTACGACTTCAACAAGGTCGGCTCCACGACAAGCCAGCTCAAGGTGGTGGGCGGTAACACGAACCGTGTCGACGTAGGTCTGGAGGTGACCGGCTCCCGGTACATCAACGTCCCCTCGATCGCGAACCGCATGCAGTTCATGGCCGAGAACAAGGCGTGGAAGCAGGTGGCCACCCGTAACACGGCCAAGTCCGTCACGCTTCCAGGCTGCGGCACCGCCCATAAGCCGCCAAGCTGCTTCACCACGAAGCTGACCGACAGCACGAACTTCACTCAGTGGACAGTGAGCAAGCCGCGCCGGCAGGCAGCCGCGCTGACCCCGCTTAACGCGGCATACCCTGTTCCCGCCCGCCGCCCGGCCGCCGACGGTGGCCTGCCCGGCACGTTCAACGGCGTGGACCAGCAGGCCCTTCAGGGTTGTCTGGACAACGACCCCAGCGGCTGCCTGGTCACCGTACCGGGCCTGGCCGACTGCGTGGTCACCGTCCGGGTGTGCAACGCGGCAGCCTTGCCCAGCAGCACTACCGACGACACCACGGGCAGCACGCACGTGTCCGACGCCGACATCCGCAGCCAGGCCGCAGCCGCCTTCGACGTCCCCGCGGACACCCTCACCCTCACCCCGCCGGCTGCGCCCGCCGGGCTGGCAGCCCGCCTTCACGCCGCGGACGGCGACGCAGCCTGGACGGTCACCTCCGCCGACTCCACAGCAGGGCTGCAGCACACCGGCCACCGCTTTGACGGCTTCACCGCCCGCTACTCCGCGCGCACGGGCGCACTGCTGGATGCCTGCTGGGGCGATCTGTGCGACGCCTCGTGATCGGCGTCTTCTCCCCGAGCAGCCCTCGTTCCGCCCCTGTGTGCAACGCAAGGAGTCCCCAGGTGAAGCCCCGTACAGCACTGGCACGTTTCGCCCGCGGCGCCGCAGCCGCGGCCGCCCTGATCCTGCTCACTGCGGCCACCACGGCCGCCCACCCCTCACCTGACGCCGACCCGGCTTCCGGGCCGGGCGCCTTCGTGGACGCCGCATCCCTGCCCGCCGACGAACTGCGCGGGCTCGACCACCCCATCCCCTTCGCCGAGTACGCTCGCGCACACGGCTCGAGTGCCGCTGTACGACGGTCTGCCGACGACCCCGACCCGGGCGAGCAGAAAGATCTGCGGCAGCAGTGTGCTGACCACGCGGCCCAGGCCAAGTCCGCCGCCGGCTGGATCAAGTCCCGTTTCGAGAGCTGCCAGAAACGGCCGTACGACCTGGTCCTGCGCGACATACATGGCACTACGTCCATAGGCCGCTTGTGGTTCGACATGTGGACCCTGGGCTTCGCCTACGACGGCACCCGCCGGGTCGACTTTGTCACCAGCATCGAGAACATCCGTGTGGAACCCATCCCCACCGAGGACGCCACGAAATGGCGGGTCGGCCAACACTTCCGCCACAGCATCAACGCCTCAACCAGCGACCCCGACCCCCAAGTCACGCCGCCGGAAACCACTGAGCGCGACGAACTGCTCGGCGCCTGGGACCGCAAGCCGCAGTGGAGCCTCACCTACACCTCCCCCGACAAAGGCCCGCTGTTCGACCAGGGCAACCAACAGCGCGTCCTCTCCACCGTCTTCCTGGACCTGACCGCCAGCTCGCCCAGCGCCGCTCCCTACACCGGCGGGGTCGACGCCTATCACTCCAACGTCCGCTATGACTACGCGGGAAAGGTCGCGGGCAAGTACAAAGGCACCGTCTTCAACCAGGCCAGGGTGGAAATCGTGATGAGCCAGAAGGACCCGGACGTCAAAGAAAGCGCGCTGCATATATTTGACGCCCAGAACCGGCCCGAGCGCACCTTCCCCTCCTGGCCCGGCAAGACCGTCCCCGGTGCGAAGGAGCCCCTGCACCGGTTGATCAACAAGGACAAGCAACAGGCCAACCGCGAGCATTCGATCAAGGAATGCGAGAAGGTGTGGGGTAACTACTCAGGCTCGGGCCTCCAGTGTGACGAGTACCCCTTCGCCTCCACCAAGGAAGGATCCACCAAGGGCGACAACCGGTTCTCCGTCCGCCTCATCGACGGCGACGACAATGAAACCGGCGGCCGCAGGCTCGACGGGATGTACACCCTCAATCGGATCCTCGACGGCGACGCCTTCTACGTGAAGATCACCAACTAGCAGGGAAGGCACGGCTCCATGGCGCTCCTCGCCGAATACAGCTGCAAGGCCACCCCCGGCCGCCGCGTAGTGGAGATCTACGACGCAGACGCCTACCTCGGCGACGACGATGCCATGAAAGCCGCCCGCACACAGGTGGTAGCCGGGAACGGCTACCACCTGTACCTGCGCAGCCTCCAGCCCGACATTGACGTCGACGTCACGATCCGCATCTGGGACACCCCATTGCCCAGCCCACCCGCCGACGCCGAAGGCCATATCCCCGTCAGCATCGAATCCGAGACCGGCATCCTCGTCATCAATCAGCTCGGCCTGGGCCCCGCAGGAGAAATGAACCTTCCTCGCCCCGGTGTCTACGAAGGCCACGCCTGGTGGACGAACCGCCAGGTAACCGCCGCCTACTACGACACGACCCTCGGTCGGCTCACCGACGACACCCCCGACGGCTGGCTCACGGAAGCCTGGCGCAACTGTCCCGTCACCGAACGCTACGTTCTCGACCTCGCTTACACGCGCGAACCCGAACCCATCGATGACGAGGACCTCTGAGGCGACCGTCTGGGTGGCGTGAGCTGACACATCGGCCAGCGCATGCCCGACAACTTCCGCTTCACCGCCACCGCTGGGAAGCCGCATGGATGATCACGCCCAACGCGTGATGCGCGCTCCCCGTATCACCACGAGCAACCTCATCGCGACATCCCGGCCCCCTTCAGTAGCGCTCAGCCACCACGATGCCGCCGCATGAGGAATAGTCATGGCCGGTGGAGCGGCGTGTCATGCGACTTGATGGTCGTGTCCTGGTTGGATTCCTTGGCGGGTTGGTCGACGAGGATGAGCCTGGTGGAACCTCAGCCCTCAAATCGGCCCATGGGCAGGGACAGACCGCGCCAGCCGGTTGATCGCGGTGCCACGGGCGACCGTCTACGGCGCCCTCCTGGACCGGCGGTGGGATCCCCGGCCTGGTGGCGGGTTCCGGGTGGTCCTCACCTATCTCGACACCGCCGGCATTACGGCTGGGCGGTGGGCCTCGGCACCTCCATGGTGGTGTACCTGGCGCTGATGCTGCTGCGGCGCCGCGAGGAGGCCGCCGACTGAGGTCCCGACCGCGTGCGGAGGACGGTCAGCTCTGCTTCCGGCCGTTCTCCAGCGCGGTCACCGCTTCCCGGGCCGCCTTGATGGCACCCTTGTTGATCTCGTCGGTCCCGGGCGCCTTCTTGGTCTCGAAGTCGCTGCCGTTGTACGTGACCGACACCAGCGCGTTGGACGAGCGGACCAGCACCACACCCTCGCGGGTCTGCTGCTTGTCCTCCGTGGTCAGGTTCACCACGGAGTAGCCGTCGTCGCCGATACCGGGGACCGAGCCTCCGCCGCTCTTCTCCGCGGTGCGCTGGGTGTACGCCTTCTGGGCCGCGGCCTGCGAGTCCGTGATCTCGAAGGTCACGTCGAGCCATCGGTAGTCGAAGCCCTTGAGCGCGTTCCAGGAACAGGTGCGGCGGATGGAGGCGTCCGTCGACGGGATCTCCTTGCCGGCCGTCTTGGCGCCCGGAACGAGTGAGGTGATGGTGCTCTTGGCCAGGGTGACGCACGGCGCCGGTGCGGCGGCGTACGCCTTGGCCGTCGCCGCCGGGTTCGCGGGCGACGCGGACCCCGGGGAGCCGCTCTGCGCGTCCTGCGTGTCGGGGCTTCCCTGTGCCGGCCTCCCGCCGGTGGCCGGGGCCGCGGCGAGCGGACCGGACGACAGGGCCCAGCCGGCCGAGGCGAGCACGGCGACCGGCAGCAGACGTGCGGTCAGGGCGAGCGGCAGAGGCAGAGAAAGCACGGCGCACTTCTCGTGGGGGACGGTGCGGAGGGAGTCCGCACTGCGGACGGGACGCCAGTGTC
This sequence comes from Streptomyces sp. NPDC046931, assembly GCF_040644655.1. Lineage (NCBI taxonomy): Bacteria > Bacillati > Actinomycetota > Actinomycetes > Kitasatosporales > Streptomycetaceae > Streptomyces > Streptomyces sp. NPDC046931. The sequence continues at coordinate 19,073 of NZ_JBEYWX010000022.1, read as the reverse complement.
ACATGACTCCCTGTGAGGCGGAAGGGCGAACTCGCTCCGTGCCCGTGTGATGACAGTGCTCGATGTTGACGGGGTGTGAGTTTCTCTGCGCTCGGCACGGTGTGCCCGTTATGTCCTCGCCTCCGCATCGGAGCACCCCGGAGGGAGGGCGGCCACGGTCGCCGCCCTCCGAGCGTTGCCGCCCCGCGCACAGGGCGTTCGCGGCGGACTATCGCAAGATCAGTGCCAATGCGTAGGCCAGGAAGAATCCGGCCACCAGCAGGGTCAGAAGCGTGATCGCGATCAGCGGGCCCTTGGCCCAGCCGCGCGTCCGGTCGTAGACCACGTTCGGGGCGGCACCCGAGGTGCTGCCCTCACCGGGCGGGGTCTCGCCCGGCGGAACCCCGCCCGGCTCCACGCCGGGTGTCGGCGCCGACTCGGGGTCGGGGCCGCCGTACTGCCTGTCCCGCATGCCGTCCTCCTCGCCCTCCCGGTCGATGCGCTTCCTGCACGTGCCGAATACCCCCATCATCGCCACTTATTCGGGCAGTGCGGACAAAAGGGCTCAGTGACCGGCGAGGGTCAGGTCTCGCACGACTCCTCCAGGTAGGTCCGCGCGAGCGCACCGGCACGGCTGAACCAGTCGGCGAGGACGGCGATCTCCTCCTGTGTGTAGTCCGCGAACAGCCGCTCGAGGAGCGTGTTGTACGGCTCGTAGACGGCCCGCACGCGCTCGGCGGCGGCCGGGACGGCGGCCACGAGCACCCGGCGCCGGTCGGCCGGGTCCGGCCGGCGGGTGACGAACCCGCCGCGCTCCAGGCGATTGATGACGCCGGTCACCGCGCCGGTGGTGACATGCGCGCGCCGGGCCAGGTCACCCGCGGTGACGGGTGAGTCGCCCGCCCCCAGGACGTACGCGAAGCAGATCAGGTCCGTGACGCTCAGGCCCAGGTTTCGGGCGAACTCCTGCTGTCCGACGATGCTCGTCGCGATGAGGTCGTCCATGGCGGCGAGCGCATCCGCGGCGGAAGCGGGGAGGTGAAGCCTGCCCTCCATTAAGTTCCCTTAGCGCCTAAGATAAATTCCTCACTTACTGAGGCACCTTAACCCGGCGTCGGTGGTGCGGCCATGGCATGCCGTGCCGCAGCCCCGGCGGGCGCGAGGAGGCAGGGCAGATGAGCGGACTGCACGACGAAGGCCACACCGTCGCCGGCTGGGCCGGTTGCGCCATCGCCACGGCCGGGGCAGTGGTGGCCGGCATGGGCATCTGCGGCCGGCACCCGGGCATCTGGATGGGGCTCGCTCTCATGGTGCCGGCACCGCTGGTCACATGGGCCCTGCATCTGGCCGGCTGGGGCAAGGCGCCCGGTGCACGGCCGGCCGGCGAGTGGGGTCTGACGGTCCGGGACCGCGCCGCGCGCCAGGGCCACCCGGACTGCCTCGGGTGCCGGCTGGCCGGACGGCGTGGGGCCCCGGCGGCGGCCGGTGCCGCTCCCGAGCCCGTCGCCACCGCCCCCCGTGTCCGAACCGTCGGCCTGACGGACCACCGCGCCCGTCAGTAGGTGGGGACGGCGTCAGGAACCTTGCCGTGCGGGCAGGCTTTTGGGCCGCAGTAGGGCATAGCCGATGCCCACGCCCACCGCCAACGGCCAGTCGACGGCGCCCACGACTGCCAGCGCACCGAGGCCGGCGTACAGGGGCAGTCCGCGTCGGGCGGTCAGTGCGCCGCGGACGGTGGCCGCCGGACCCGCGACGGCGTCGACCGCCCAGATGGCTGCCTCACCGAGCCCCGGGAGGGTGAGCGTGATCGTGCGCCCGCCGAACGCGGCGGTGGGATTCCGCTTCGGCGACTTCCCGGCCCGACCCGCCTCGGGCCGCGGTGTCTTCTTGGTCGCGGTCGGCTTCTTCGCCCCCGACACCCTCTTCGCCCCCGACACCCTCGTCGTCTCCGGCGGCTTCTTCGTCTCCGGCGGCTTCTTCGCCTCCGGTGTCCTCGTCGTCTCCGAGGCGGGATGTGACGGCTTGGCGATGCTCGTGTTCGGGCGCTTCTCGGCGGTCCTCGGCGTGGTCACGGCTCACATCCGTTCGTGGGTCCGGAACGTCGCCCCTCAGCGAGGCACAAGTTACCCGCGGACAAGGAGGCCTGCGAGCCGGGAAGCCGTTCGGACCAGTATCACGGGCGGGTGGCACCGGGGTGGCTCATGCTGATCGCGAGGGACGAGGGACCGGCCTGCTGCGGAGGTGGCACGCGGATGTCGTTGTGGTCCGGGGTGCCCCTGCCGCTGCCCGCGCCGCTGGCCCGGAGCCTGGCGGGCGGGGTGGCCGCCGGTGTGCGTGAGGCCGTGGACGGGGCCGCCCGGTTGCTCGGGGTGGACCGGCGGGACGTGTGGTCCCGCGCGGGGCGCTGTCACATCGACGTACGGGGGGTGCGCGGGCCGCGCGGCATGTGGGTGGGCCGGCTCGTGGAGCGCGCACTCGAGGAGCATCCGGGCGTGGTGTGGGCCCGGGTGAACGCCCCCGCGGAGCGGGTCGTCGTGGAACTGGCCTCGCCGCCACCGCCCCGGCAGGAACTGCTGCGGATCATCGCCCACGCGGAGGCCCACGGCGCCGCCGCCACCGCGGATCCGGGCGGATCCGACCAGTGGTGCCCCGAGCCGCACCATCCGTGCGAGGGGCCCCGTACGCGGCCGACGCTTCCGGTCCTCGCGGCCGACATCGCGGGGCTGCTGCTCACACTGGCCACGCGCCTGTCGCCGTGGACCCCGCTGCCCGCCGAAGTGGGGGCCCTCGCCTCGGCCGTCCAGTATCACCCACTCCTGCGCCGGTTGGCGGCGTCGGTCCTCAGCCACCGGGAGCGTCCGGAATCAACGCTTCCGGTGCTCAACGCGATCGTTCAGGGCGTGGCCACCCGCGGCGGTGGGCTGGTCCTCGATGCGGCGCAGCGTGTGGCGCAGTGGCGGGAGGCGAACGCGGCCCTGGAGGCGTGGGCGGAGGCGGAGCCGCGGTTGGTGCGCGGCCCGGAGGACGCGCGGGCCGAGCCGACCGTGGCTCAACGGCCCCAGGAACACCAGGACGTGACGGAGCGCTATGCCGCACGGGCCATGGGGGCGGGCGCGGCCGTCGGCGCCCTGACGACCCCCGGCGTGGGGCCGAGGCGCGCGCTCGCGGTGGCCTTGTCCAGCATGCCGAAGGCGCCGGAGGCCGGGCGGGAGGGTTTCGCCACCACCCTGGGCCGGTTCCTGGCACTGCGCGGCGTCGTGGCCATGGACCGCGGCGCGCTGCGTCGCCTGGGCCAGGTGGACACCGTGCTCCTGGATGTGGACGTACTGCGCAGCGGCCGCCATGAGCTGACCGATCTGGAACTGCTCGGCGGCGCCGACCCCGCGGACGTGTCCGACCGGCTGTTCGCGCTGTTCGACCCCGCCGCACTCGCCCGCGTCCACCATGACGACGACGGCTGGGCACTCGGTCCCCTGGAGGACCTGGAGCTGACGGGCCGCACCGGCCGACGGGCCGCGGACCGGCTGCGGCACCGAGGCAGCGAACAGGTGCTGGGCCTGTCCTTCCGGCGCCGCCTGGTGGCCGTGGCGGGGGTGGCGACACAGACGCTGCCCGGCGCGCAGGCCCTGGCGGCCGCGGCCCGCCGCTCGGGGATCCGCGTTGTCCTCGGCGGCGACCGGACGTATCCGGAACTCGGCTTCGTCGACGCGATGGTGCCGACCGGGAACCGTCTGGTGGCGTCCGTGCGCGGGCTGCAGGCGGACGGTGCGGTGGTGCTGCTCGTGTCGGGCAACCGCCGTGCGCTGGGCGCGTCCGACTGCGGTATCGGAGTGCACCGCGAGGGAGAGCCACCGCCCTGGGGCGCCCATCTGCTGGTCGGCACCGACGTGGACTCGGTCGCGCTGATCCTCACCGGCGTCGGCGTGGCCCGTCATGTCGACCGGGACAGCGCGGTGCTGGCCGCGAGCGGCAGTGGCATCGGTGCGGTCGCGGCCCTTCGGGCACCGGCCGCCGAGGCGTGTTCGCGCGGACAGGCGGCCTGCAACACCGCCGGGGGCATCGCCTTCGCCCTGGGGGTCTGGCGCGCACGGCAGCTGTGCTCGCGCGCCGTCACCCCCTCCGTGGAGATGGTGCCCTGGCACCTGATGCCGCCCTCTCAGGTCCTGGGGCGGCTGCGCACGAGCACCGACGGGCTGTCCGCGCAGGAGGCCGACGCACGGGCCAAGGGCCCGTCACGGACCGGCGTGACGCCGCGGACGACCCTGCCGTCGGCGTTCGTAGAGGAGCTCGCCAACCCGCTGACACCCGTGCTGGCCGGCGGTGCGGCCCTGGCCGCCTCCGTGGGCTCACGGGCGGACGCCGTACTCGTCGCCCTGATCACCGCGACCTCGGCGCTGGTCGGCGGCGTTCAGCGGGTGCGGACCGAACGGGCCCTCGCCGAGCTGACCGCGCGCTCCGCCGTGGGCGCCCGGGTGCGACGCGAGGGGGCCGAGCAGCTGGTCACCGCGGAGGACCTGGTGCCGGGAGACGTCATCCTGCTCCGGCCGGAGGACGTGGTGCCTGCCGACTGCCGCCTGCTTCAGGCCCAGGGACTCGAGGTCGACGAGTCGTCGCTGACGGGCGAGTCGCTGCCCGTCGCCAAGGACCCGGCTCCCGTGGTCGCCGAGCACCTCACCGACCGCCGCTCGATGCTCTACGAGGGCACCACCGTCTCCGCCGGGGAGGCGGTCGCCGTGGTCGTGGCCACCGGGGCGGCCACCGAGGTCGGACGCACCATGGCCACCGCCCGGGAGGCGGCACCGACCACCGGCGTCGAGGCACGGCTGTCGTCTCTCACCAAGGCCAGTCTGCCCCTGGCGACAGGCTCCGCGGCGGCGGTGGCCGGGGCCGGGCTGCTGCATGGACGTCCGCTCGCCGAGAGCGTGGCCTCGGCGGTCAACCTGGCGGTCGCCTCGGTCCCCGAGGGATTGCCCTTCCTCGTCAACGCGGCCCAGCTGGCCTCCGCGCGCCGCCTGGCCGAACACGGCGCACTCGTACGCAACCCGCGCACCATCGAGGCGCTCGGCCGGGCCGATGTGCTGTGCTTCGACAAGACGGGAACCCTCACCGAGGGCAATCTGCAGCTCATCGCCGTCAGCGACGGGGAGCGCACGCTCTCCGTCGGCCGGCTCGGCCCCCGGCACCGGACGATCCTGGCCGCCGCGCTCCGCGCCACCCCCGCCGCCCGCCAGTCGGAGCCGATGGCACATCAGACCGACCGCGCGGTGGACGCGGGGGCCCGCCGGGCCCGGGTGCCGGTCGGCTACGGCGCGCCCCGCTGGCGGCGCACCGGCACCCTGCCCTTCGACCCGTCCCGCGCCTACCACGCCACAGCCGGCCGCACCGCCGGCATCACCCTGCTCAGCGTCAAGGGCGCCCCGGAGGTCGTGCTGGCCCGCTGCCGGCGCAGACGCCTGGACGGGGTGGAGAGCGCACTCGACGACGCCGGGCACACAACGCTCACCGGTGCCACCGAGAAGCTGGCCGGAGCAGGCCGCCGCGTCCTCGCCGTGGCCGAACGGACCGTCGAGCCGGGCGAGGAGATCACCGACGACGCGGTACGCGATCTGGTCTTCGTCGGATTCGTCGTCCTGGCCGACCCGGTGCGTCCCGGTGCGGCCCCGGCCACCAGCCGGCTGCGGGCGGCCGGGGTGCACACCGTCCTGCTCACCGGGGACCACGCCGCCACCGCCGAGGCCATCGCCGCCTCCGTCACCGGCGACCCGGACCAAACCGTGTGCACGGGGCCGGAGCTGGACGAGCTGGACGACGACGCGCTCGACGCGCTGCTGCCGACGGTGGATGTGATCGCCCGGTGCACACCCCACCACAAGGTCCGTATCGTCGAGGCGTTCCAGCGTCTGGGCCGGGTGGTGGCGATGACCGGCGACGGGGCCAACGACGCCCCGGCCATCCGTCTCGCCGACGTCGGTATCGCGCTGGGGCGAAGGGGCACCCCCGCGGCCACGGCCGCCGCCGATCTCGTCATCGGTGACGACCGCCTGGAGACGATCGTCACCGCCCTGACCGAGGGCCGGGCGATGTGGTCCTCGGTCAGGACCGCGCTGGCCATCCTGATCGGCGGCAACCTCGGCGAGGTCACCTTCAGCGTGCTGGCCTCCGCACTGTCCGGCAGGTCGCCGCTGAGCGCCCGTCAGATCATGCTGGTCAACCTTCTCACCGACCTCGCCCCCGCCCTCTCCATCGCGGTGCGCACCCCGGCCGAGAGCACTGGGGAACAGCTGCTGGAGGAAGGCCCCCACCAGTCGCTGGGCACCGCGCTCACCCAGGAGATGCTGCAACGCGGGCTCACCACCGCCCTCGGCTCGGGGCTGGCCTGGACGGCCGCCCGCTTCACCGGCACACAACGGCGCGCCGGAACGGTGGCGCTGGTCGCGGTGGTGGGCACCCAGCTCGCCCAGACGCTCACCAGCGGCGGCGCGGACCGCCAGGTGCTCGCCGCCACCATCGGCTCGGCCGCGGTACTCGTCGGCATCATCCAGACCCCGGGCATCAGCCGGTTCTTCGGATCCACCCCGCTGGGGCCCGTCGGCTGGGGCATCGCCCTGGCGGCCATCACCATCGCCACGCTCCTCCACTCGACGCTGGAGCCCCTCGCCGGTCGACTGGCCCGCACGGGCTGGCTGCCCTCGGCGGGAGCGGGGTCCGGCGACACCGGGGACACAGCGCCGCCGTCGCCGTCGGCCGCGTCCGCCCTCGCCAAAGGCGCGATGACATGGGTGAGCGGCACGCTGTCCCGGCTCGGCCTGCACACACCGGACCTCGGCCTGCCGGCTCCTGTCTGAGGGGGACGCCCCCTGGACGACATCCGCAGGCGCGACGTCGGCCTGTAGAGCTCCGCACCGCCTCCCCGGCTCCTTGGGGCGGGGCGGCGCCGAGCGACGCGCTCCCCGGGGAGGTGCATCTGCGCCTCCCCGGGGCGCAGCGCGATCGGTAGCCTGCTCGGGCATCGGGTGGACCCGAGCCGACCGAACGGACCGATGCGCGTGCACAGCGAGGTGAGTCGCCAGATGTTCACCACCCGGCCCACGCTCCAGGGCACCTTCGGCATGGTGTCGTCCACCCACTGGCTGGCCTCGCAGTCGGCGATGGCGGTCCTGGAGGACGGCGGTACGGCGTTCGACGCGGCCGTCGCGGGAGCGTTCGTCCTGCACGTCGTGGAGCCGCATCTCAACGGGCCGGCCGGCGAGGTCCCGATCCTCCTGGCCCCGGTGGGCGGTGAGGTGCGGGTGCTGTGCGGGCAGGGCGTGGCACCCGCCGGGGCCACGACCGCGCACTACCGGGACCTGGGTCTCGCACTCGTACCCGGCACCGGTCCGCTCGCCGCGGCCGTCCCCGGTGCGTTCGACGCCTGGATGCTGCTGCTGCGCGACCACGGCAGGAAGACCCTCGCCGACGTCCTGAAGTACGCCATCGGCTACGCCGACCACGGGCACGCGCCCGTGGAACGCGTCGGCGAGACCGTGGAGAGCGTGCGGAAGCTGTTCGAGACCGAGTGGGCCTCGTCTGCCGAGGTCTACCTGCCGGGCGGACGGGCGCCCCGCCCCGGCGCGCTGCTGCGCAATCCCGCCCTGGCCGCCACCTGGAAGCGGTTGCTCGCCGAGGTGTCCGGAGCCGGGGACCGGGTGGCGCAGATCGAGGCCGCCCGTGAGGTGTGGCGGTCCGGATTCATCGCCGAGGCCCTGGTGCGCCAGGCGCGGCGGTCCACCATGGACATGACCGGCGAGCGGCACACCGGCACCCTTACGGCCGGCGACCTTGCCGCCTGGTCCGCGTCCTACGAGGCGCCGGCGACGTACGACTGGAACGGCTGGACGGTGTGCAAGCCCGGCCCCTGGAGCCAGGGCCCGGTCTTCCTCCAGCAGCTCGCCCTGCTCCCGCCCGAGCTGCCCCGCTACGGCAGCGCCGACTACGTCCACCTGCTGATCGAGGGCTGCAAGCTCGCCATGGCCGACCGCGAGGCCTGGTACGGCGACGCCGCCGAGGTGCCGCTGGACGAACTGCTGTCGGACGCCTACAACGCCGGACGGCGCGCCCTGATCGGTGACAAGGCGTCGTACGAGCTGCGCCCCGGCGCCCCTTCGGGCCGGGCTCCACGGCTGAGCGTGCACGCGCGTGTGGTGGCCGCCGACGAGCCCGGCTTCGACCCGATGGGGGTCGGCGAGCCGACGGTCGTCCGCCACCCGACCTGCGCGGTGCCCGGCGAACCGGACGTCGGTGCCTTCGGGGCGACCCGCGGCGACACCTGCCACCTCGACGTCGTCGACCACTGGGGCAACATGGTCGCGGCCACCCCCAGCGGCGGCTGGCTTCAGTCGAACCCGGTCGTGCCGGAGCTGGGTTTCCCGCTCGGCACCCGGCTCCAGATGGCCTGGCTGGACGAGGGCCTGCCCAACTCCCTGACACCCGGGCGTCGCCCGCGCACCACCCTCACCCCCTCCATCGCGTTGCGCGACGGTGTGCCCGTGCTGGCGTTCGGCACGCCCGGCGGCGACCAGCAGGACCAGTGGCAGCTGCATTTCTTCCTCGCGGCCGTCCTGCGCCCGCCGGTCCGCGGCGGCCTCGACCTGCAAGGTGCCATCGACGCCCCGAACTGGCACAACGACAGCTTCCCCGGCTCCTTCCACCCGCGCGGCATGCGGCCCGGCAGCATCACCGTGGAGTCCCGCACGGATCCCGCGGTCGTCGAGGAGCTGCGCCGGCGCGGTCATGACGTCACGGTCGGGGGCGCATGGTCCGAAGGGCGGCTGTGCGCGGTCGCCCGCGACCGGGAGACCGGCGTGCTGTCCGCGGCGGCGAACCCGCGCGGGATGCAGGGGTACGCGGTCGGACGCTGACCGAGGCCGAGGGGCGACGCCCCCGACCCAAGATCCGGGCACCCGGTGTTCATGTCGATTCCACTGCGTGTACACCGGGCCGGTGGGGATTGTCAGTGCCGCGTGCTCTCATGGAGGCATGATCGGAGACACCGAAACCATCGACGAGTTTCTCGCCCACCGCACGTCCGACGTGGAGGAGGCCGTCCGCACGGCGGCCGCCACCGAGATCATGCCGCGCTTCCGCAGCCTCGCCACGCACGAGATCGACGAGAAGAGCGGCCCCCACGACCTGGTCACGGACGCCGACCGCAAGGCCGAGGCGTATCTGACGGAGGCGCTCGCCAAGCTGCTGCCCGGCTCGGTCGTGGTGGGCGAGGAGGCGGTCCACGCCAATCCCGCGACCTACGACGCGATCCGCGGCGAGGCGCCCGTGTGGATCGTCGACCCCGTCGACGGCACCCGCCAGTTCGTCCACGGGGATCCCGGATTCTGCACCCTGGTCGCGCTCACCCAGGGCGGCGTCGTGCACGCCTCATGGACGTACGCACCGGTCCACGACCGGTTCGCCACGGCGATACGGGGCAGGGGCGCGTTCCTCGACGGCAGCCGCCTGCACTCCGGCTCACCGGCCGCGGGCCGCGACCTGGAGGTGGCCACGTCCCACCCGTACTACACGACGGACGAGCAGAAGCGCGCGCTCCTCGGCCTCCAGACGAAGGGCGTCCGCCCGCGCTCGTGCGGATCGGCGGGCCTGGAGTACCTGCAGATCGCCCAGGGCCTGCTGGACGCCACGGCGTTCTGCTGGGAAGCGGCCTGGGACCACGCCGCGGGCCTGCTGCTGGTCGAGGAGGCGGGCGGCAGTCAGCTGACGGTCGCGGGTGAACCCTTCCGCATCACCGGGGGCAACGCCCTGCCCTTCACCGCGGCCCGCGACGAGGCCACGGCGCGCCGGGTGGTGGAGCTGCTGACCCGCGGGACCTGACCGCCCGCGCCGACGGGCGTGAGGCCCCCCCCGGGCGCCGGAAACGGAACCGCACCCTCACCCGATGGCCGCCCCCCGCGCCGCAGTCGCGCCGGATCTCGGGCATATCCTGATGCCCAGTGGCCGTCGGCTGACGAAGGAGTCCGAAGGTGCCGTCGATGCTCGATGCGGTCGTGGTGGGGGCCGGGCCCAACGGACTGACGGCTGCCGTGGAGCTGGCCCGCCGGGGCTTTGCCGTGGCCGTCTTCGAGGCCCGCGACACCATCGGGGGCGGCGCCCGCACCGAGGAGCTGACGCTGCCCGGTTTCCGGCACGACCCGTGCTCCGCCGCGCATCCCCTCGGCATCAACTCGCCGGCGTTCAGAGCAATGCCCCTGGAGCGGTACGGCCTCGAATGGCTGCACGCCGAACTGCCCATGGCCCACCCCTTTCCCGACGGCACGGCCGCGGTGCTGTCCCGATCCGTGGCCGAGACGGCCGCCTCGTTCGGCCCCCGGGACGCGGGCACCTATCGCCGGCTGGTCCAGCCCTTCCTGAGGCACTGGGACACGCTGGCCCGGGACTTCATGTCCCTGCCGCTCACATCCCTGCCACGCGACCCGGTCACCCTGGCCCGCTTCGGCCTCGTCGGCCTGCCGCCCTCGACGTGGCTGATGCGCCGCTTCCATGACGAGCGGGCCAAGACCCTGTTCGCCGGGCTCGTCGCACATGTGATCGCTCCGCTGGACGGCTTCGCCACCGGCGCGATCGGCCTGGTCTTCGCGCTGGCCGCACACGCCCGCGGCTGGCCCGTTGCCCGCGGCGGCTCGCAGTCCGTCTCCGACGCGCTCGCCGCGTATCTGAAGGACCTGGGCGGCACCGTCCACACCGACTACGAGGTCAAGCGTCTGGACGACCTCCCGCCGGCCCGCGCCTATGTCTTCGACACCTCGCCCACCGCCCTGGCCCGTATCGCGGGCCTCGGGCGGTACTACGACAAGTACCGCTACGGCCCCGGCGTCTTCAAGATCGACTATGCGCTGGACGGCCCCGTGCCATGGACCGCGCGGGAACCGCGCGTCGCCGGCACCGTCCAGATCGGGGCCGACACCGCGGAGATCGGTACCGCCCTGCGCGCCGTGTCCCGAGAGGGCCGCGCCCCCGAACGGCCGTTCCTCATCAGCGTGCAACCCAGCGTCGCCGATCCCGGCCGCGCCCCGGCCGGCAAACACGTCTTCTGGGTGTACGGACATGTGCCGCACGGCTGGCGCGGGGACCTCACCGACGCCGTCGAACGCCAACTGGAGCGCTACGCCCCGGGCTTCCGTGACCGTGTCCTCGCCCGCGCCACCGCGGGACCGCCCGAACTGGCCGCCCGCAACGCCAACTACGTCGGCGGCGACATCGCCTCCGGCGCGGCGTCCGGACTCCAGCTCATGCTGCGCCCGAAACCGTCCCTGTTCCCGTACCACACCCCCCACCCGGCGGTGTTCATCTGCTCGTCGGCCACCCCGCCGGGCCCCGGCGTGCACGGCATGTCCGGCCACAACGCGGCGAAGGCCGTCTGGCGGAGGCTGAGGCAGTCATGACCACCCTCACGTTGGTACAGGGCGACATCACCCGGCAGAGCGTCGACGCCATCGTCAACGCGGCCAACTCCTCGCTGCTGGGCGGGGGAGGCGTGGACGGCGCGATCCACCGGCGCGGCGGACCGGCGATCCTCGAGGAGTGCCGCGGACTGCGCGCCTCCCGGTTCGGCAGGGGCCTGCCCACGGGCCAGGCGGTGGCCACCACGGCGGGCGAACTGGACGCGCGCTGGGTGATCCACACGGTCGGACCGGTGTACTCCACGACGCAGGACCGCTCGGAGCAACTGGCCTCCTGCTACCGGGAATCGCTGCGCGTCGCCGACGAACTCGGCGCCCGTACGGTCGCGTTCCCCGCGATCTCCGCCGGCGTCTACCGGTGGCCGATGGAGGACGCCGCCCGCATCGCGGTGGAGACGGTGCGCGCCACGGACACGGCGGTCGAGGAGATCAGATTCGTCCTCTTCGACGAGCGGGCCTACGCGGCGTTCGCCGCGGAAGCCGGCTGACGGCGCGGACACCGGCCGTCGGCGCGGACACCGGCCGCCGGCGGGACGGGGAGAACGGCAGGCAGGCCCACGTACATGTCGCAATTCCGCCAGCCCTGATCCCGCCCGTGACCGATGCTGAAGTCATGCGGAACGGAATGCACACCGACAGGGAGCGCTGTGTGCGCGCGGTCCAGTCCAAGGACGCGCGCTTCGACGGCTGGTTCTTCACGGCGGTCCTGACCACGCGGATCTACTGCCGCCCCAGCTGTCCGGCCGTACCGCCGAAACCGGAGAACATGACGTTCCACCCCAGCGCGGCCTCCTGCCAGCAGGCCGGGTTCCGCGCCTGCAAGCGGTGCCGCCCGGACACCAGCCCCGGCTCGCCCGAATGGAACCAGCGCGCCGACCTCGTCGCACGAGCCATGCGGCTCATCGCCGACGGCGTCGTCGACCGTGAGGGGGTTCCCGGCCTCGCCGCCCGCCTCGGCTACAGCACCCGCCAGATCGAGCGCCAGCTCCTCGCCGAGCTGGGCGCCGGGCCCCTCGCGCTCGCCCGGGCCGAGCGCGCCCGGACCGCCCGGCTGCTCATCGAGACGACCGCACTGCCGATGGCCGACCTCGCGTTCGCGGCCGGCTTCTCCTCGATCCGCACCTTCAACGACACCGTCCGCGAGGTCTTCGCGCTCTCACCGAGCGAGCTGCGCGGCCGCCGCCCGAAGAACACGGCGACCGCCCCCGGCGTTCTGAGCCTCAGGCTGCCGTTCCGGGCCCCGCTCAACCCCGACAACCTCTTCGGCCACCTCGCGGCGACCGCCGTCCCGGGCGTGGAGGAGTGGCGGGACGGCGCCTACCGGCGCACCCTCCGGCTGCCGTACGGCCATGGGATCGTGGCGCTGACCCCCCAGCCGGACCACATCGCGTGCCGGCTCACCCTCAGCGACCTGCGCGACCTGCCCGTCGCCATCAGCCGCTGCCGCCGCATGCTCGACCTGGACGCCGACCCGGTCGCGATCGACGACCAGCTGCGCACGGATCCGGTGCTGGCTCCCCTGGTCGACAAGGCGCCCGGCCGCCGGGTCCCCCGGACCGTCGACGAGGCCGAGTTCGCCCTCCGCGCCGTCCTGGGCCAGCAGGTCTCCACCGCCGCGGCACGCACTCACGCGGCCCGACTGGTCACCGCGCACGGCGAGGCGGTGGAGGACCCGGAGGGCGGCCTCACCCACCTCTTCCCGGCGCCCGAGGCGCTGGCGGCGCTCGACCCCGAGTCACTGGCGATGCCCCGCACCCGCCGGACGACCTTCACCACCCTGGTACACCGACTCGCCGAAGGAACCCTCCACCTGGGCGCCGAGAGCGACTGGGAGGACAGCCGCGCCCGGCTCCTCGCCCTGCCCGGCTTCGGCCCCTGGACGGTGGATGTGATCGCGATGCGCGCCCTCGGCGACCCCGACGCGTTCCTGCCGACGGACCTGGGCATCCGCCGTGCCGCGCGGGAGCTGGGACTGCCGTCCACTCCGGCCGCGCTCACGGCCCGCGCGGCGGCCTGGCGGCCCTGGCGGGCGTATGCGGTCCAGTACCTGTGGGCGACGGACAGCCACCCGATCAACTTCCTTCCCGTCTGAGGACATCCAGCTGAGGACATGCGGTGAAACAGCACACGATCATCGACAGCCCCTATGGCCCGCTCACCCTCGTCGCCGACGAGGGGGTGCTGTGCGGCCTGTACATGGCCGGCCAGCGTCACCGCCCGCCGGAGGAGACCTTCGGCGAGCGGGACGCGAGCCCCTTCGGGGAGGCAACGGACCAGCTGACGGCCTACTTCACGGGCGAGTTGCGGGAGTTCACCCTCGAACTGCGCCTGCACGGCACGCCGTTCCAGCGCGGCGTGTGGGACGGGCTGCGCCGCATCCCCTACGGTGAGACCCGCTCGTACGGTGAACTGGCCGCCGACCTCGGCAACCCGGGCGCCTCCCGCGCGGTCGGCCTCGCCAACGGCAGGAACCCGGTCGGCATCATCGTCCCCTGCCACCGCGTCATCGGAGCGGGCGGCGGTCTGACCGGCTACGGCGGCGGACTGGACCGCAAGCGCCGGCTGCTGGACTTCGAGCGCGGAACAGCGCTGTTCTAGCCCTCGCGGGGCCCCTGAAGCAGCTTCGGCAGCGCCGTGCCGATCGGCTCCCGTACGACGACCTGGCCGGCCAGGTCCTCCCACGGGAGCCGATCGGCGTTGGATGATCAGCCGGGCCCCGTGGGCGGCGGCGACACCGGGGAGCCAGGCGGCGGACTGTCCGTGCGGACCATCGCCGCCCACGTCCACTGACCGCTGTCACTCCTCGCTCACGGAAGACGGCCGCCCGTCGTCGAGGATGCCCAGCAGGCTGACGAAGCTGGCGTCGAGGAACACGCGGAGTTCGTCCCGCGCGCCTGTCCCGTCCACCGGCCAGTTCGTCATCGCCTCCTCCGCGAAGGCGACCGGCTGCACGAGGACCAGGAACACGTCGAGGGGCTCGTCTTCGACCCCACCAACGTCCCACCGGGCATCGAACTGTCCGACGACCCCGTCCTGCACTTCCGTTCCCAGGTATACGCGGAGTCCCACCGCCGCCGCAGCCAGGAGGACAAGCCGCGCATCAAGCCGGAGTGACCCGTCGCCGGGCCGCGCACAGCGAAAAGCCGCTGGTACTGGCTGCTGGTACTAGGAGTTGCCCTCGGGGCTCAATCGGCGCAGGAGTCCGGGCAGTGCGGTGCCGATGGGCTCTCGTACGATCTCGTCGGCGCGGTCGTCGTATGGGGTCGGTTCGGCGTTCACGATGATCAGCCGGGCCCCATGGTCGGCCGCCAGACCCGCGAGCCCGGCGGCGGGCTGCACCTGGAGGCTGCTGCCGACCGCGAGGAAGACCGTGCACGCCTTGGTGATGGCGACGGCCTCGGCCAGCAACGCCGGGTCCAGCCGCTCGCCGAACATCACGGTCGCCGACTTCAGGATCCCGCCGCACTCCAGGCACGGCGGATCGTCCTCGCCCGCCTCGACGCGGGCGAGCGCGTCCTCCATCGGCCCGCGGGCATGACATTTCGTGCACATGACGCTACGGGCCGTGCCGTGCAGTTCGAGCACCTTGCGGGCGGGCATTCCGGCGAGCTGGTGCAGCCCGTCCACGTTCTGTGTGATCACCCGGACGGGGACCCCGGATCGCTCCAGCTCGGCCACGGCCCGGTGCGCGGCGTTCGGTTCGGCCATCAGCGTCCGGTTCCCGCGCCGCATCTGCCAGGACCGCCGCCGGATCTCCGGATCGCCCATGTAGTACGCGTACGTCACGAGCTTCTCCGCCTCCGGATCCCGCCGCCACAGCCCGCCCGGACCGCGGTAGTCGGGGATCCCGGAATCGCAAGGCATTGGTGGAGGTAACACCGGCACGCGGCCGAGGCGTGCTGCCGTTCGTCCGCGTACCGATTCCAGGCTCCAAGGCGAGCTCTCGTGCGGGCGAGGCTCCTCGAGTGCCCGCGACGGCTTACGCAGCGGCAGGCGGCTCATGGTCGTCGTCCGTCGAACGCGGAAGCTCGGGCCGCCGGAATCGCCGCCATGCGTCCCGCGCCTGCCCTGCCGAGTCCAGCACCTCAGGCACCTCGTCCAAGAGCTTCTTGATGGCGGTGAATGCCATGGAGACCACGCCAGCGATGGCGAGAATGAAGAGGATGGCCGTGCCGTCCACCGATCCTTACCTTCCCTGTCATGGGTCGGATCGGGTGCGCAGGCAGCCTCGATCCGAACCCTCTGGTTCGGACCGAGACACCCGCGCTGACGCACCGAGCGCAAATGTTCTCGGGGTGGGCCAAGATTACACTCAGCCCAGGTACTGCTTTCCTTTGTCCCTGTCTGGCGGCACCGTCTTCTAGCTTGTGCGTCCGAGCCCTGGCTTCACATACTCAGAGCCCGCCAGCTTCCAACGGAGCGACCTCCTGGTTCCTGCTGTCGAGTGCAGAGCGCCCAGGTGCGCACGGGCTATCTCGCCCGATGCATCTAGGCTAGCGCATACCGGTGCGGCCGTCGCTAAGACGCAAATGTGCCCTGCTCCCTAGAAGTTGGGGCAGGGCACATGGCGGGTCGGACGAAGGGGACGCCGGACCGCTCCGGTCGGGGAGCCGATATCCGTGGAGCGGGAGCACTCGCAGAGTGGCCACTGGCTGTTGATCAACGGCTGCTTGGGGAGTCCCTCGGCTCGGCCTGAGCCGGGTCACTAGCTGACGTCGCTCGTCGCTTCCGTCATTGCTTGTCGAGGGTTTCGCCGGTCACTTGTCGTCACTCTCACTGCTCAGCCCCTTCAACAATTTGGGCAGGGCGGCGCCAATTGGTTCGCGGATGACCTCGTTGGCGTGGCCGTCGTACGGGGTCGGTTCGGCGTTGACGATGATGAGCCGGGCGCCCCGGTCGGCGGCGATGCCGACGAGGCCTGCGGCGGGTTGGACCTGGAGGCTGGTTCCCACGGCGATGAAGAGCTGGCAGGCCTTGGTGATGGCGATGGCCTCGTCCAGTACCTGAGGGTCGAGGCGCTCGCCGAACATTACCGTCGCCGACTTGAGGATCCCGCCGCACTCCAGGCACGGCGGGTCGTCCTCGCCGGCCTCGACCCGGGCGAGGGCGACCTCCATCGGGCCGCGCGCGTGGCACTTGGTACAGACGACGGTGCGGGCGGTGCCGTGCAGTTCCAGTACCTTGCGGGCGGGCATGCCGGCGAGCTGGTGCAGCCCGTCCACGTTCTGTGTGATCACCCGGACCGGCACCCCGGACCGCTCCAGCTCGGCCACGGCCCGGTGCGCGGCGTTCGGCTCGGCCTTCAGCGTCCGGTTCTGGCGCCGCATCTGCCAGGAGCGCCGCCGGATCTCCGGATCGCCCATGTAGTACTCGTACGTGACGAGCTTCTCGGCCTCTGGGTCCCGTCGCCACAACCCGTTGGGCCCGCGATAATCAGGAATCCCCGAATCGGTGGAGATACCTGCGCCACTGAGAATGGCTACAAGAGGCCAGTTCATGAGCCGAGAGTAGGACGCCGGCCTGCTCGGGGCGAATGGATATCGGGGTGGGTGCGTCGCCCGTAGGTTGTGCTAACTGGCAGTGTGTGCCCGGTAACAGTCGCTGACTGCAGGCGGGAGGCCCCTACGACTACGGCATCTGTCCGCAGATGGATACTTGGGTACAAGTGGCCCGACCGGCAAGAAGTTGCTGCCGCTGACGGTCAAGAACGCTGGTCTGACGTCGGCTTCGAGTGGTCACGAGCACTGACGTGAGCGAGGCACTCGATCGGGTGATGAAGGCGCTGGCGGGGGTGAGCGAGGAGGAGGTGGCGGCTGCGCTGGCTGCGGCCGGCGCTTCGGCCCCTCGCCCGTCGGCGCCGTTGGCGTCCTCCAGGAGTCCGCTGCCGAGTCCAAGGAGCGCCTCGCGGATCGTCTCCGAGGTGGAGTGGGTCTGAGGAATCGTCGCCCACGAGGCGACCGCCTACGACCGCACGTGTCGTTGTCTACCCCGTCCCGTAGCAGATGAAGGGGAGCAAAACTTCCTTCTCCCGGGCTTGACAGGTACCAACAGCAGTAAATTTTGGACAGCAAAAGTCCGAGCGGGTACTGCGGGGCTGGGTGGGACGGGGCCCAAGCTAATTACCCATTTAACCAATTGGGGCGCGTCCATGCCCGATGGGGCTCGCTCCGGTTCCCACGGATGGGGGTCTCGGGTTCCTTCGGCCACCGAGGTCTGGGCGAGGTACCGAACCAGATGGCTTCGCGACTACTCGCATCACTTCGTGGAGTGATCCACGAACGAGCTAGGCATCTGTGTCGTCGGCTTCGGTAGCTGATGGACCGACGAACACCGCCAAGTAGCGGAACTCACCGCCTGCTCCGCCCTGCTCGGAGTACTTCTCCCACTCGAGGGGGTAGGTGCCTCGCAGACTGCATGTGTTCGGTTCGTAGGTCCCCTCGGCCCAGAGCAGAGTCCCGGCAAGTTCCCGTCCGTGGTGCATCCGGAAGTCATGATCCCGAGTACGTCGGCGGCCGGGGCCCGGCGGGGCCCACAGGGACGCCTCGTTGGTCAGGATGAGGGCAAGACCGTTCTGGCCGGGCCGACGGCAGAAGCGCTCCAGTCTCGCTATGTCCCGAACAAAGTGCAGGCGGGCGAGGTCGGTGGCGCCATGCGCCTTCAGGGCGTAGTCCTCGACCGGAACGCCGGCCTTGCCTGTCCAAGCTCGGGTGAAGTACTTGAATTCGATCGCAGTGCGGTCCCCAGGACCGAGGCACTGAAGGTCTAGATACTCGGTCTTACCCGACCCTCGCTGCGGCACCTCAAGCCTAGAGTGCACGTCTGGCGCCAACTCCCAGAGCGCCCGGGCAAAACTGTGCTGAAGGTCGGCTTCGGAGTGGAAGACCGGCCTGTGCCGACCCAGCTTCGCCATGACGTCGTCGAGTGAGACCCGTCCAGCAATCATTCTCATGCGGTCCATCGGTGCTATGGTCACGGCGCTATTGAAGTCGCCCCGCGCCTCAACTCTCAAGCTGTCTGGGCCTCATGCCTCAAGCCCCTGGGCTTTGCCGGATCCACGAAGCGCCCTGGACATCCACTCAGAGGTGGAGTGGGTCTGAGCCTGCAGAACTCACGGCCGCATGCGCTTCGAGTGGAGCTCGCTCCCGCCGCAAGGCTGTCCACGAGGCAAGTACTCTTTCAGCCTAGGCAGCAGGACGGTGGCCAAATGTCCGGCTAGGCCTGCAGCCTAAGGGCTGTCCCGCAAATGATCTACGGCGTGCGGACTGACCAGCCCGTTTTTCCGTTATCCGGCCAGGGTGAGGTTGTGCAGGCGGGCGATGCCGAGCATGGCGTGGTGGACGCCGTCGCCTTTCAGGCGGCAGTCGCGGAGGATCTTCCACGCCTTCATGCGGGCGAAGACGTGCTCGACGCGGGCGCGGACCTTGCGGTGGGACGCGTTGTGTTCCTCTTTCCAGGACGGGAGTTCGGCCTGGCCGCGCTCACGGCGGTGAGGGATGACCAGGCCGGTGCCCCGGTAGCCGCCGTCTGCGATAACTGAACCGCTCCGGGGTTGGTGGAGGCTCCGGCCTGCCCCGAGTTACACAGAGTCGGGATACCTGATTTCACGCTACAGGTTCTGCACGCAGTTCGTACTCCACTGGGCTGAGC
>NZ_JBEYWX010000021.1:0-139187 GCF_040644655.1 Streptomyces sp. NPDC046931 | reverse complement strand
TCATGCTGCGCGACGACGGCCGTGAAGCCCTCGATGAGGAAGTTCGCGGCGTCGCCGACGGCCTTCGGGTCGATGTGCAGCTGGTCGTACGTCTCAGCGGCCGGCGGTGCCTCCGTCGGCGTTGGGGCCGGCGTAGTCCTCGCCGTAGGCGCCCTTGGCCGGGCGGCGGCGGCGCATGGGCGGCTCGACGCCGTCGGCGAGGCGGCGGGCGGTGAGAAGGAAGCCGGTATGGCCGATCATCCGGTGGTCGGGACGGACGGCCAGGCCCTCGATGTGCCAGTTGCGGATCATCGTCTCCCAGGCGGTCGGCTCGTTGAAGCAGCCGATCTCGCGGATGGACTCGACGGTGCGGGCGAGCTGGGTGGTGGTGGCCACGTAGCAGCACAGGATGCCGCCGGGGACGAGCGCCTTGGAGACGGCCTCCAGGCACTCCCAGGGGGCGAGCATGTCGAGGATGACGCGGTCGACGTCGGTGTCGCTCAGGTTGTCCTGGAGGTCGCCGACGGTGAGCTGCCAGGCGGGGTGGGGGCCGCCGAAGTAGCGTTCGACGTTGGCCTGTGCGATCTCGGCGAAGTCGGCGCGGCGCTCGTAGCTGTGGAGCATGCCCTGATCGCCGATGGCGCGCAGCAGGAAGCTGCTGAGCGAGCCGGAGCCGACGCCGGCCTCCACGACGCGGGCGCCGGGGAAGATGTCGGCGAAGGCGAGGATCTGCCCCGCGTCCTTGGGGTAGACGACGGCTGCCCCGCGGGGCATGGACAGGACGTAGTCGGGGAGCAGGGGGCGCAGCGCGAGGTAGGCGACGTTCCCGGTGGTGCGGACAACGCTGCCCTCGGGTGCGCCGATCAGTTCGTCGTGGGGGAAGGAACCCTTGTGGGTGTGGAAGTTCTTCCCCGCTTCGAGCGTGAACGTGTAGTGGCGACCCTTGGGGTCGGTCAGCTGTACCTGGTCCCCGACCTTGAAGGGCCCGCGACGGCGGGCGGCACCGGTCGGTTCGGACATGTGACCAGCCTACCGGTCCCTTGGGGGGCCGCCGACCACGCCGAGGGGGCGGGGGTTCAGCTGGGGCGGGCCATGGCCTTCACGAAGGCGCGCTCGACGTCCGTGGCGGACAGGACGCCGTAGATCTCGCCGTTCTCCTCGACGACGAGATATTCGGTCGCGGGGTTGGCGCGCAGGGCGTCGAGGAGGTCTTCGCCCGCGAGTTCCGCGGAGACGCGCATGCCGTCGGTGAGCTCCTGGGCGAGTTCGCTGGCGTAGACCCAGGGGCGGCGGTGCTCGGGTACGCCGGCGATGGCGGACTCGCGGACGAGCGAGAGGGGCCGGCCCTGGGCGTCGACGACGACGAGGGCCCGGGCGCCGGCGGCGTTGGCGCGGCGCAGGGCCTCGGACAGGGAGGTGTTGGTCTCGACCGGGACCGCGCGGCGGGTGAGGGTGCGGGCCCGCAGCTCGGGGAGGTGTTCGCGCAGCCGGGCCGCGCGGAGGCTGTTGCCGGCGCCGGTCCAGATGATGGCGGCGAGGATGGCGGCGAGCAGGGCGTCGGTGACGGTGTCCATGCCGACGTTGTCCTCGGCGGTGGTGCCGAGCGCGCCGGACTGGGTGAGCAGCGGCAGGCCGATCAGGACCGAGATGGCGAGGGCGCGGCCGACCCAGGCGGCTGCCACGGTGCCGGTCATCGGCCTGCCGGTGATCTTCCAGACGACGGCGCGCAGCATGCGTCCGCCGTCGAGGGGGAGGCCCGGGAGCAGGTTGAAGGCGGCCACGATGAGGTTGGAGATCATGAGGCCGGCCAGCAGGACGCCGGGGACGGTGCCCGGCTGGACGGTCTGCATGGCCAGGTAGAAGATCCCGGCGAGGGCGAGGGAGAGCAGGGGGCCCACGAACGCCAGGATGAACTCCCGGCCCGGTGTCTCGGCATCCTTCTCGATCTCGGAGACGCCGCCGAAGAACTGGAGCTGGATGCGGCGCACCGGCAGTTTGAAGCGGAGGGCTGCGACGGTGTGGGCGAGTTCGTGGACGAGGACGGAGGCGTAGAAGGCGACGGCGAAGAAGAGGGAGACGAGGTAGCGGGCGGCGCCGAGCTGGGGCAGCACGCGGTCGAGCTGGCCGCCGAACACCCAGGTGATCAGGGCGGCGACGAGGAACCAGCTGGGCGCGACGTAGACGGGGACGCCGAAGGGCCGCCCCATGAGGATGCCGCCGCCGGGTTCCCTCGGACGCTGCGGTGGACGCCCCTTGCCGAAGCCGCCCGTGTGGGCGTGACTTTGGGAGAAGGGGCTGGGGTCGGGGTGTCCTTGGGAGGCGGGTCCGGTGTCGTCGCCGTCGCCGTCGCCGTCGGCTCGGGCCGGCCGGGCGGGGCCGTCGTCGGTGGGCGTCGGCGGTCCGCCGTCGGCCGGGGTCTGTGCGGGCTGTGCACCGGGCACCGCGCCTGCCGTCTCCTCGGGCGAGGCCGGCTCGGTCGTCGGGCGGGCCGGGTCCTTCTCGGGGTGTGCGGCGTCCGCGGGCCGTGCCACGGGAGGTGCCTCGCGGTCGGTCGCCCCGTCGTTGCCGGGGCGCGGCTGTCCGCTCCCGCCGCTCTCGTCCACGATGTCCCCTCGATCGAAGCGTCTCCCCGGCCCGGTCGTGCCGGGTGGGAGGGTCTGGGTCGATGGTATTCGGCCGTCGCGCCGTGTTCCGCCCCGGCACCCCCTCTGTTTTCCCGGCCGTCGCGGGGACCGATCGGGGCCGTCGGCGCCCGGTGCGGCCGGGCCCGGCCGGGGCGTGACTGTGTCACTGTCAGTGGCGGGCCGTATGGTCTGTGGGCATGGATACCAGCACCGACGGCTCCGCCCGGCCGTCCGCCGTGGCCGCCGCGCCTCCGGAGTCGCTGTCGCCGTCGCGCGCCGGTGACTTCATGCAGTGCCCGCTGCTGTACCGCTTCCGGGTGATCGACAAACTGCCGGAGAAGCCGAGCGAGGCGGCGACCCGGGGCACGCTGGTGCATGCGGTGCTGGAGCGGCTGTTCGACGCGCCGGCGGTCGAGCGGACCGCGCCGCGGGCCAAGGCGCTCGTCCCGGGGCAGTGGGACCGGCTGCGGGAGGCCAGGCCGGAGGTCGAGGAGCTGTTCGCGGACGATCCGGGCGGTGAGCGGCTGGCGCGCTGGCTGGGCGAGGCGGAGCGGCTCGTCGAGCGCTGGTTCACTCTGGAGGACCCGACCCGCCTGGAGCCCGCCGAGCGGGAGCTGTTTCTCGAGGCGGAGCTGGAGTCCGGGCTGAAGCTGCGCGGGATCATCGACCGTGTCGATGTCGCGCCCACGGGCGAGGTGCGAATCGTCGACTACAAGACGGGCAAGGCGCCCCGGCCCGAGTACGCCGAGGGCGCGCTGTTCCAGATGAAGTTCTACGCCCTGGTGGTGTGGCGGCTGAAGAAGGTCGTCCCCCGGCGGTTGCAGCTGGTCTATCTCGGCAGTGGCGAGGTGTTGACGTACGACCCGGTGCTCGCCGATCTGGAGCGTGTCGAGCGCAAGCTGCTCGCACTGTGGGAGGCGATCCGGCTGGCGACGGAGACGGGCGACTGGCGGCCGCGCCCGACGAAGCTGTGCGGCTGGTGCGACCACCGGGCCGTGTGCCCGGAGTTCGGCGGCACTCCCCCGCCGTATCCGCTGCCGGTGCGCGCGGGCGGCGGGGCCGCTCCCGGGCAGGCGCCGTCGGCCGTGGTCAGGGTGCCCGAAGCGGGTGGCGCCGAGCAGGGCAGAATGGGGCCGGACTAGCGAAGGAGACTTACGTGGCCATCCGCGTCCTACTGGTCGACGACCAGCCGCTGCTGCGCACGGGCTTCCGGATGATCCTGGAGGCCGAGCCGGACATCGCGGTCGTCGGCGAGGCCGGAGACGGCCTCCAGGCGCTCGACCAGGTGCGTGCGCTGCAGCCCGATGTGGTGCTGATGGACATCCGCATGCCGCGGATGGACGGCGTGGAGGCGACCCGGCAGATCACCGGGCCCGGGCGGGACGGCCCGGCGAAGGTGCTGGTGCTGACCACGTTCGATCTCGACGAGTACGTGGTGGAGGCGTTGCGCGCCGGTGCCAGCGGGTTCCTGCTCAAGGACGCCCCCGCCGACGAGCTGGTGCAGGCGATCCGCGTGGTCGCGGCGGGCGAGGCGATGCTCGCCCCGAGCATCACGCGCCGCCTCCTCGACAAGTACGCGGGGCATCTGCCGTCCGGGGACGAGCCGGTTCCGGACACGCTGCACACCCTCACCGAGCGTGAGGTGGAGGTGCTGAAGCTGGTGGCGCGGGGCCTGTCCAACGCGGAGATCGCCGCCGACCTGTTCGTCAGCGAGACCACGGTGAAGACGCACGTCGGTCATGTGCTGACGAAGCTGGGCCTGCGGGACCGGGTGCAGGCCGCGGTGTACGCGTACGAGAGCGGGCTGGTGCGCCCCGGCGCGCAGTAGCCGCGGCCCCGGCCGCCCGGGGCCCGCGCTCGTACGGTCGGGCTCAGCCCTTGCTGATCTCCCAGAAGCGGAAGACGGTCGAGGCGTCGAGGCAGTACTCGAGGCCGTAGACGTCGTCGCGTGCGACGGCGTACTGCTTGGCCTGCCAGACGGGGATGACGGGGATGTCCTCGGCGACGATGTCCTGGAGTCGGCTGTAGTCGGCGTCGGTCGCCGAACGGTCGCTCTCGGCGGCCGTCTTGGGGATCAGGTCGCCGGTGATCGTGGTGTTGGCGTAGTGGTTGTCCAGCACGTTGCCCTTGCCGAAGAACGGGGCGGTGAAGTTGTCGGGGTCCGGGTAGTCGGGCACCCAGCCCTTGACGTACACGCCGTACTTGCCGGCGGCGATGTCCTTCTCGTACTGGCCGAAGGGGACGGACTTGACGGTCGCCTCGAAGAGCCCGCTGTCGGTGAGCTGCCGGGCGATGGTCTTCAGCTCCTCGTCGGTGGCGGGTCCGTAGCGCGAGGGAGTCGACCACAGCGTCAGCGGCACCTTGCCGGTGACGCCCGCGGCGCGCAGTGCGGCCGCGGCCCGTGTCTTCGAGGGGCGGGAGCCGTAGGCGTTGAAGAACGACGTCTGGTGGCCGGTGATACCGGCGGGGATGATCGAGTAGAGCGGGGTCGCGGTGTCGTTGTAGACCTTGCTGACGAGGGCCTCGCGATCCAGGAGGTAGGCGATGGCCTTGCGGACGCCGAGCTTGCCGGCCACCGGGTCGTTCATGTTGAAGACCAGGTGCTGGATCTCGGCGCTGGAGCCTTCGACGACCTCGATGCCCCTGCCGGTGGAGGTGTCGTTGTCGATGCCGGCGATGTCGGAGGCGGCGAGACCGCGGTAGGCGAGGTCGACCTCCCGGTTCAGCAGGGCCTTCTTCAGGGCGGACTGGTCGCCGTGGAAGAACCGTATGGTGACACCGGAGTTGCGGGGTTTGACGCTGCCCCGGTAGGCGCCGTTGACGGAGAAGACGGCTTTGTCCTTGCCGAAGGAGTCCAGCTTGTAGGGGCCGGAGCCCACCGCCTGGCCGTCCTTGCGCAGGGCGTCGGCGGGGTAGACCTTGTGGTCCACGATCGCTCCGGCGCCGGAGGCTATCTTGCTCGGGAAGGTGGCGTCGGCGTACTTCAGCCGGAAGACGACCGTTTTCTCGTCGGGGGTCGCCACCGAGCCGAGCATGGGGAACATGATGGCGGGACCGGCTGAGTCGTTGATCTTCAACATGCGGTCGAAGGAGAACTTCACGTCCGTCGAGGTGAGCGGGTCACCGTTGCTGAACTTCAGTCCGTCCTTGAGGGTGCACGAGTAGACCCTGGTCTCCGTGTCGGTGAACGAGCACTGCTGGGCGGCCTCCGGCTCGGGTTCGGTGCCGCCCTTGGGAAAGCTCAGCAGGGACTGGAAGACGTTGTTGAACAGCAGCCAGGATCCCGGGTCGTAGCCGGAGGCCGGGTCGGTGGCCAGGACGTCGTCGGACATTCCCATCACGACGGGTGAACCCGTGCCCGAGGAGTCGTCGGACTGCGAGCCGCATCCGGCGAGCAGGCCGGTGGCCAGACCCGTGGTCACGATCAGCACCGGCAACTGGTTGCGCATGGTCACGTGCATGTGCCTTGTCTTCGGTTCTTGTTGGCCGGCTCGGGATGGGCCGGACCGTGCAGGAGCCTCCGGATGGTATCGCGGACATGGCAATGCCCCCCGGGCCGGGCGGCCCGGGGGTTCGCTGGGGCGGGTGGAGTCAGTCGCTCGCACCCCGGCCGAGCTCCCACAGCTGGAGCGTGGAGGAGGAGTTCATCGCGTACTCGCTGCCCGTGATGTCTTCCCGGGTGGCGACGTACTGCTTGCCCTGCCACAGCGGGAGGATCGGCACGTCGTCGGCGACGATGTCCTGGATGTCGGTGAGGCTCTTCGACGCGGTGAGACGGTCTGCCTCACGCCGGGACTGCGGGATCAGGTTGCTGCGGATTTCGGCGTTGTCGTACGGCGAGCCGAGGGTGTTGTCCTTGTCGAGGAACGGCGCGAGGTAGTTGTCGGCGTCCGGGAAGTCCGGGAACCAGCCCATCCCGTAGACGTCGTACTGGCCCTTCTTCTCGGCCGGGCGGAACTTGTCCCAGGGGGCGCCCTGGATGCTGACGTCGAACAGCCCGCTGGCGTTGAGCTGCCCCTTGAGCACCTCGAACTCCTTGGCGGTGGCCGAGCCGTAGTGGTCGGTCGTGTAGTGCAGCGTCAGCTTCACCGGGGTGGTGATGTTCGCCTTGTTCAGCAGCGTGCGGGCCTTGGCCACACTCGGGTCGCTGTACTTGTTGAAGAACGCGTTGGTGTGGCCGGTGATGGTGGCCGGGACCAGCGAGTACAGGGCCTGGGCCTGGCTGCCGTACACCTTGGAGACGAGGGCGCCGCGGTCGACGACCTGGGACATGGCCTGGCGGACGGCCTTGCTCTTGACCGTGGAGGCATCGGTGTTGAAGCCGAGGTAGCGGATCTCGAGGCCCGGCATCTCCACCAGGTTGATCTTGCCCGTGGGGTCGTTCTGGAGCTTGCGGATCTGCTCCGGGGACATCTGGCGGGTCATGACGTCGATGTCGCCCTTGTCGAGGGCGGTGCCCATCGTGTCGGCGTCCTTGAAGGACTCCAGAACCACCTTGTCGTTCTTGGGCGTCAGCAGGCCCTTGTAGTCGGGGTTCTTGGTGAAGGTGGCCTTGACCAGCTCGTTGTTCTGGACCTCGGCCTGCATGGTGTACGGACCGGAGCCGTCGATCTGGAAGCCGTCGCGGAGCTTGTTCTTCTCGTAGTCCTTGGGGTTGACGATGCCGGCGACCGGCGTCGACAGCTTGAACGGGAAGGTGGCGTCCGCGGTCTTCAGGTGGAAGATGACTTCGTTGTCGCCCTGGGTCTCGACGGTGTCGATGGTGGACAGCAGTGCGAAGACGCCGCTGTCGGCCTTGAGGGACCGGGCGCGGTCGATGGAGAACTTCACGGCGGCCGCGTTCACCGGGTCGCCGTTGGAGAACTTCAGGCCGCTGCGCAGCTTGCAGGCGTAGCGCTCGTTGCCGGTGTCGGTGAAGCCGCAGCTCTCGGCGGCCTCGGGCTCGGGCTCGCCCTCGCCGCGGGGCTGGGCCATCAGGGTCTGCACGGTCTGGCGCAGGATGTTCCAGCTGCCGACGTCGTACGCGTACGCCGGGTCGACGGGCGCGGGCGCGTCGTTGGTGGCGGTGAACCGGTCGGTGGTTCCGACGACGATGGCGTCACCGCTCTTGCCCCCACTGCCGGACCCGCCGCAGGCAGCGAGGACGGGGGTGAGCAGACCGACGACGGCCGGCAGCACCAAAGTCTTGCGGTTCATGCTCGAGTTTCTCCAGGGCTGTTGGATTCGTGTACCCGTCAAGCAATGGCTGGTGCGAGGGTTCACGGGGATGAGGCAATGTTCTCGCGATGAGATTAGACCGCGCCTGCACGGAGGCTCACCGCTACCGGAGTTGAGTTTCCATCACGCTGTGAAACCGGTTGCGGACGGACCGAAAAAGCGCTCGGGGAAGGATTCGTGCAGCGTTCCACCAATCGGGACACAAGGGCATGTCCGGACCCCCCGAGGAGGGGGGATCAGCACACGCCACGTTCGCCATCAACCCCGCTGCGCGTGATGAACGTCATACTCTCAAGTGCACCGAGGGGCGGAATTCGACTGGTCGGCGAGGTATTAATTTATTCGCTTCGACGGCCGACGGTATTTCTTCCATTCGCGATACACGCTGGGTGAACGCTCAGCGCATTTCCGTCATCAAACGCTGGAGAAATGGCAGGTCGACCTCCTCGAGAGAGGTCACCACGGTGCGGCCGGCGGCGGCGGCGATAGGCGCGACCGACGGTACGGCGACCACCCGGCAGCCGGCTGCCTCGGCGGCCGCGACACCGGTGGCGGTGTCCTCGATGACCGCGCACCGGGCGGGCTCCGCGTCGAGACCCGAGGCCGCCAGCAGGTAGGGGTCCGGGAACGGCTTGGTACGCGGCACCTCGTCCCCGGCGACGGTGAGGCTGAAGTACTGGGGGCCGACCGAGGCCAGGACCCGGTCGATGATGCGCCGGTGCGAGGCGGAGACCAGGGCGGTGGGGATCTCGTGCGCCGCCAGTTCGGCCAGCAGCCGGGCGGCGCCCGGCATCAGGGGCAGTCTGCGGTCGATACGGTCCTCGAACCCGTCGTTGAGCAGCACGCTGAGTTCGTCGAGGGTGATGTCGGCGCCGGTGGCCTCGATCAGGAAGCCCGCACTGCGCGTCATGGGACCGCCGACCACGACATGGCGCCAGGACTCGTCGAGGGTGTGACCGAGGGAGGCGAACACCTCGACCTCGACGTCCCACCAGAATCCCTCGGTGTCCACCAGGGTGCCGTCCATGTCGAGAAGCACGGCCTCCAGGGCGGAGCCTTCGGCCGTACGGGTTCCTAGCGCGGGGACCGTTGTGGTCATCCGGCGTACCTCCTTCAAGGGACGACCAGGCCGGTTCCCGGACGGGGAACCGGCCTGCGGTGGACCGACCAGTGTACGACGCTCACGGAGAAACCGCGTGGCGACGCATGACCGGTCCCCTGGAAGGGCGCCCGGCGCCGGCCTCGGGGCGCCGGGCGCCCGCGAGGTCGCCCCACACGACGGACCCCACGGCATGAATCCCCCGCAACGGACGCCCGCCGCATCCGTCCCGCACGACGGACGGCCATCGCATCGCTCCCGCACGACGGACGCCCGCCGCGACGGCCCGGAGCGAGGGACGCCGGTCCGTCGGTCCTGCGCGGCGGGCGTCCGGCGCGGCGGCACCCGGCGGGTCAGCGGGCGTTGAAGTACTTCGCCTCCGGGTGGTGGATCACGATGGCGTCCGTGGACTGCTCCGGGTGGAGCTGGAACTCCTCGGAGAGGTGGACGCCGATCCGCTCCGGCTCGAGGAGCTGGGCGATCTTGGCGCGGTCCTCCAGGTCGGGGCAGGCGCCGTAGCCGAGCGAGAAGCGGGCGCCGCGGTACTTGAGGGCGAACATGTCCTCGATGTCGGCCGGGTCCTCGCCGGCGAAGCCCAGTTCCGCGCGCACCCGCGCGTGCCAGTACTCCGCGAGCGCCTCCGCCAACTGCACGGACAGCCCGTGCAGTTCGAGGTAGTCGCGGTAGGAGTTCGACTCGAAGAGGCGCCCGGTCTCCTCGCCGATCCGGGAGCCGACGGTGACGACCTGGAAGCCCACGACGTCCTGTTCGCCGGACTCCTCGGGGCGGAAGAAGTCGGCCAGGCACAGCCGGCGGCCCCGGCGCTGGCGCGGGAAGGTGAACCGGGTGCGCTCGTTGCCCGCCTCGTCGAGCACGATCAGGTCGTCGTCCTTGGACACGCACGGGAAGTAGCCGTGGACGACTGCCGCTTCCAGGAGGTTCTCCGTCTGGAGCCGGTCGAGCAGGCCGCGCAGCCGGGGCCGGCCCTCGGTCTCGACGAGCTCCTCGTACGTCGGCCCCTCACCCGTGCGGGCCTGCTTCAGGCCCCACTGGCCCTTGAAGAGCGCACCCTCGTCCAGCCAGGAGGCGTACTCCTTGAGCGGGATGCCCTTGATGACGCGGGTGCCCCAGAAGGGCGGGGTGGGCACCGGGTTGTCGGTGGCGACGTCGGAGCGGACGTGCCCCTCCTCGGGCCGGTCCTCGATCTCGACGGTGGCGGCCCGCACCCGGCGCTGCCTCAGCTCGGGCAGCTTGGCCCCGGGCACGCCCCGCTTGACCCCGATGAGCGCGTCCATCAGGCGCAGGCCCTCGAAGGCGTCACGGGCGTAGCGGACCTCGCCCTCGTACAGCTCGTACAGGTCCTGTTCCACATACGCGCGGGTGAGTGCCGCACCGCCGAGGATGACCGGGTAGGTGGCGGCAAGGCCGCGCTGGTTGAGCTCCTCCAGGTTCTCCTTCATGATCACCGTGGACTTGACCAGGAGCCCGGACATGCCGATGACGTCGGCCCGGTGTTCCTCGGCGGCCTCGAGGATCGCGGAGACGGGCTGCTTGATGCCGAGGTTGACGACGTTGTAGCCGTTGTTGGACAGGATGATGTCGACGAGGTTCTTGCCGATGTCGTGGACGTCGCCGCGCACGGTGGCGAGCACGATCGTGCCCTTGCCGGCCTCGTCGGTCTTCTCCATGTGCGGCTCGAGGTAGGCGACGGCGGACTTCATGACCTCGGCGGACTGGAGCACGAACGGCAGCTGCATCTGGCCGGAGCCGAACAGCTCGCCGACGACCTTCATGCCGTCCAGAAGCGTCTCGTTGACGATGTCGAGGGCCGGACGGGTCTGAAGGGCCTCGCCGAGGTCGGTTTCCAGGCCGTTCTTCTCGCCGTCGATGATGCGCCGCTTGAGGCGTTCGTCCAGCGGCAGCGCGGCCAGTTCCTCGGCCTTGCCGGCCTTCAGGGACTGAGCGGTGGCGCCCTCGAACAGCGCCATCAGCTTCTGCAGCGGGTCGTAGCCCTCGGTGCGGCGGTCGTAGATCAGGTCGAGGGCCGTGGTGACCTGCTCCTCGTCGAAACGTGCGATCGGCAGGATCTTCGAGGCGTGCACGATCGCGGAGTCGAGCCCGGCCTTGACGCACTCGTCGAGGAAGACGGAGTTGAGCAGGATGCGGGCGGCCGGGTTGAGGCCGAAGGAGATGTTCGACAGACCCAGCGTGGTCTGCACGTCCGGGTGGCGCCTCTTCAGCTCGCGGATCGCCTCGATGGTGGCGATGCCGTCCTTGCGGGACTCCTCCTGGCCGGTGCAGATGGTGAAGGTCAGGGCGTCGATGAGGATGTCCTCCTCCCGGATGCCCCAGTTGCCGGTGAGGTCGGCGATGAGCCGCTCGGCGATCTCCACCTTCTTCTCGGGGGTACGGGCCTGGCCCTCCTCGTCGATGGTCAGTGCGATCAGCGCGGCACCGTGCTCGCGTGCGAGCCGGCTCACCTTCGCGAACCGCGACTCCGGTCCGTCGCCGTCCTCGTAGTTGACCGAGTTGATGACGGCCCGGCCGCCCAGCTTCTCCAGGCCGGCCCTGATGACCTCGACCTCGGTGGAGTCGAGGACGATCGGCAGGGTGGAGGCGGTGGCGAAACGGCCGGCCAGCTCCTCCATGTCGGCGACGCCGTCCCGGCCCACGTAGTCGACGCACAGGTCGAGCATGTGGGCGCCCTCGCGGATCTGCTCGCGGGCCATCTCCACGCAGTCGTCCCAGCGGCCGGCGAGCATGGCCTCGCGGAACTTCTTGGAACCGTTGGCGTTGGTGCGTTCACCGATGGCCAGGTAGGAGGTGTCCTGACGGAACGGCACGTTCTGGTAGAGGGAGGCGGCGCCCGGCTCGGGCCGCGGGCTGCGCTCGGCCGCGGTGAGGCCGCGGACCCGCTCGACGACCTGGCGCAGATGCTCGGGGGTGGTGCCGCAGCAGCCACCGACCAGGGAGAGCCCGTAGTCGCGGACGAAGTTCTCCTGGGCGTCGGCCAGGCCCTGGGGGCCGAGCGGGAAGTGCGCGCCGTCCTTGGTGAGCACCGGAAGTCCGGCGTTCGGCATGCACAGCAGCGGGATGCGGGAGTGGCGCGTGAGGTAGCGCAGGTGCTCGCTCATCTCCGCGGGGCCGGTCGAGCAGTTCAGGCCGATCATGTCGATGCCGAGCGGTTCCAGCGCGGTGAGCGCCGCGCCGATCTCGGAACCCAGCAGCATGGTGCCGGTGGTCTCGAAGGCCATCGAACACAGCAGGGGCACCTCGATGCCGGTGGTCTCCATGGCGCGGCGGGCGCCCAGGATCGACGCCTTGGTCTGCAGAAGGTCCTGCGTGGTCTCGACGATCAGGGCGTCGGCGCCGCCGGCGAGCAGACCCTCCGCGTTGGCCTGGAAGCCGTCACGGATCGTGGTGAAGGGGACGTGGCCGAGGGTGGGCAGCTTGGTGCCGGGGCCGATGGAGCCCAGCACCCAGCGCAGGCGGCCGTCGCCGGCGGCGAAGGTGTCGGCGGTCTCGCGGGCGATCCGGGCGCCCGCCTCGGACAGCTCGTACACGCGGTCGGCGATCTCGTACTCGGCCATCGCCGCGTGGTTGGCCCCGAAGGTGTTGGTCTCGACGCAGTCGACGCCCACGGCGAAGTAGGCCTCGTGGACGGAGCGGACGATGTCCGGCCGGGTCAGGTTGAGGATCTCGTTGCAGCCTTCGAGGCCCTGGAAGTCCTCCAGCGTCGGGTCCTGGGCCTGGAGCATCGTGCCCATCGCGCCGTCCGCCACCACGACACGGGTGGCGAGGGCTTCCCGGAGGGCTTCGGTTCGGGTCCGGTGGTCGGAGGCGGACGAAAGGGACGGGTTCGGCAACGAGGCCATGGAAGATGCTCCCTGGAGTGCGACGGCTGTCGGCTTTGCGCTTCCCGTGGAAGACGCACGCGGCCAGGGTAGCCCTCGGCGCGCCGTACGGTCAGAGGCGTCCACGGGGCGGACGGGCGTGCCTCATATGACCCGTGTGGGGATTCCGGCGTAACGGATGGCGACCACCCATTGGCGGGAGGTCGGCAACGACCGGTAGTGTTCGGCATTGCCGAACGGTGGTATACGACGGTCGGCAGACGGTCGAAGGACGGAGGCAGGACGGCGATGGCACGGAACATCCAGTCGCTCGAACGGGCGGCCGCGATGCTGCGGCTGCTCGCGGGCGGCGAGCGACGGCTCGGCCTGTCGGACATCGCCTCGTCACTGAGTCTCGCCAAGGGCACGGCCCACGGCATACTCCGCACACTGCAGCAGGAGGGGTTCGTCGAGCAGGACGCGGCCTCCGGCCGCTATCAGCTGGGGGCGGAACTGCTGCGCCTCGGGACCACGTATCTCGACGTGCACGAGCTGAGGGCGCGCGCCCTGGTGTGGACGGACGACCTGGCCCGGGCCAGCGGGGAAAGCGTCTATCTAGGGGTGCTGCACCAGCAGGGCGTACTGATCGTGCACCACGTCTTCCGTCCCGACGACAGCCGGCAGGTCCTGGAGATCGGGGCCATGCAGCCACTGCACTCCACCGCGCTCGGCAAGGTGCTGGCGGCGCACGACCCGGTGGCGCACAGCGAGGCGCTGGAGAACGACCGGAAGGCGTTCACCGACCGGACGGTGTGCGATCTGGGGGACTTCGAGCACCTCCTGGACCTGACCAGGGCCCGGGGGTACGCGGCGGACGTCGAGGAGACCTGGACCGGGGTGGCCTCGGTGGCGGCGCCCATCCACGACCGGCGGCGGATGCCGGTGGGCGCGGTCGGGATCACCGGCGCCGTGGAACGGGTGTGCCGGGACGGCGAGCTGCGCCCCGAGCTGATCGCGGCGGTACGCGACTGCGCCCGCGCGGTGTCGCGGGACCTGGGCGCCGG
Source organism: Streptomyces sp. NPDC046931 (assembly GCF_040644655.1). Taxonomy (NCBI): domain Bacteria; kingdom Bacillati; phylum Actinomycetota; class Actinomycetes; order Kitasatosporales; family Streptomycetaceae; genus Streptomyces; species Streptomyces sp. NPDC046931. Next base: position 125,371 of record NZ_JBEYWX010000021.1, on the reverse strand, counting down.
GCGGTTCTGAGCCCTCCGTCCTCGAAGACAGGACACTCACGGCCGGTACACGACGTGCCGGCCCTTCGCCGTGTCCACCCTTTCGCCGTACCCGGCCCTGTCGCCGTACCCGCCCCTCCGCTGTACCCGCCCCTCCGCTGTACCCGCCCCTCCGCGTACCCGGCCCTGTCGCCGTACCCGCCCCTCCGCTGTACCCGCCCCTCCGCCGCACCGGCCCCTCCGCGTACCCGGCCCTTTCGCCGTACCCGGCCCTTTCGCCGTACCCGCCCCTCCGCTGTACCCGCCCGTCCGCCGCACCGGCCCGTCCGCCGAGCCCGGCCCTTCGCCGCACCCGGCCCTTTCGCCGTACCCGCCCCTCCGCTGCACCCGCCCCTCCGCCGCACCGGCCCGTCCGCCGAGCCCGGCCCTTCGCCGTACCCGGCCCTTTCGCCGTACCCGCCCCTCCGCTGTACCCGCCCGTCCGCCGAGCCCGCCCCTTCGCCGTACCCGGCCCCTTCGCCGTACCCGGCCCGTCCGCCGAGCCCGCCCCTCCGCCGTTACCGGCCCTTTCGCACGCCCGCGCGATGCTCCGGCCGGGCGCACGCCCTCCAGGCCGCCGGCCCAGGGCTCCCCGGCCGCCCGGAACCCCTTCCCCGGCCCCCTCCGCCAGGTGACACAGCGTCACAAACCGCCCCGCCAGGCCCCCTCGCCCGCAGCCCCCCGTCACCTGGGGCGGCCACGAAACGTGCCTGCTCGCGCCCGATGGGCCCCTAATCCAAGATCCATAACTCTGAGCGATCAATAACGATCCTGCATTCGATAACAGGACCCTTGACGATCCGGCGAACCGGAAGCGAGACTCCCGTCCATCGGTCGGCATTGTCGAACACCTGACGGCAATACGCGTTAGAGTGTCACAGCGCCAAGGGCCGACATCGCTCTCACCCCCGAGGGCGCGAACCACCGGAGGGACCCGGGGTTCGCCTTCCCCCTGGACGAAGGACAAAGGAGTCGCGGGTGTCCAGCTCCGACATCTTCATCGGCGAGACCATCGGTACCGCCATACTCATCCTGCTCGGTGGCGGCGTGTGCGCCGCCGTCACACTGAAGGCCTCCAAGGCCCGGAACGCCGGCTGGCTGGCCATCACCTTCGGGTGGGGCTTCGCCGTTCTGACGGCGGTCTACACCTCGGCACCGCTCTCCGGCGCCCACCTCAACCCCGCCGTGACGCTCGCGCTCGCCATCAAGGACGGCGACTGGAGCCACGTCCCGGTCTACTGGGCCGGCCAGCTGCTCGGCGCCATGATCGGTGCCGCCCTGGTCTGGGTCGCCTACTACGGCCAGTTCCACGCCCACCTCACCGACAGAGAGATCGTCGGTGGTCCGGGGGCGCAGGACACCAAGGCCGTGGAGGCGCAGGAGGCCCAGGCCGGCCCCGTGCTCGGCGTCTTCTCCACCGGTCCCGAGATCCGGAACGCGGTGCTGAACCTGGCCACGGAGATCATCGGCACGATCGTGCTGGTGCTCGCGGTCCTCACGCAGGGCCTCAACGACAAGGGCAACGGCCTGGGCACCCTGGGCGCCCTGATCACCGCGTTCGTGGTCGTCGGGATCGGCCTCTCCCTGGGCGGCCCGACCGGTTACGCGATCAACCCGGCCCGTGACCTCGGTCCGCGCATCGTGCACGCCCTCCTTCCCCTGCCCAACAAGGGGGGCTCCGACTGGGGCTACGCCTGGGTTCCGGTCGTCGGTCCGCTGGTCGGCGCCGCGATCGCCGCAGGCATATACAACGTCGCCTTCGCCTGAGAACACTGAGTTCCCCCGGGCATCTCGCCTCTCAGCACCGCGCCGTATAGACCGCCCCTCATATCCACGGAATCCCAGGAGCACACCGTGACCGACGCACACACCGCCGGCCCGTTCATCGCCGCCATCGACCAGGGCACGACCTCTTCGCGCTGCATCGTCTTCGACCGGGACGGCCGTATCGTCTCCGTCGACCAGAAGGAGCACGAGCAGATCTTCCCGAAGCCGGGCTGGGTCGAGCACAACGCCACCGAGATCTGGACCAACGTCCAGGAAGTCGTCGCCGGAGCCATCGAGAAGGCCGGCATCACCCGGGACGACATCAAGGCCATCGGCATCACCAACCAGCGCGAGACCACCGTGCTGTGGGACAAGAACACCGGTGAGCCCGTTCACAACGCGATCGTCTGGCAGGACACCCGCACCGACGCGCTGTGCAAGGAGCTCGGCCGCAACGTCGGCCAGGACCGCTTCCGCCGCGAGACCGGCCTTCCGCTGGCCTCGTACTTCGCCGGCCCCAAGGCCCGCTGGCTGCTCGACAACGTCGAGGGGCTGCGGGAGCGCGCCGAGGCCGGGGACATCCTCTTCGGCACCATGGACACCTGGGTCATCTGGAACCTCACCGGCGGTGTCGACGGTGGCCACCACGTCACCGACGTCACCAACGCCTCCCGCACCATGCTGATGAACCTGCACACCCTGGAGTGGGACGAGAAGATCGCCGAGTCCATCGGCGTGCCGCTCGCGATGCTGCCGGAGATCCGCTCCTCCGCCGAGGTCTACGGCGAGATCACCGGCGGACGCCTCGGCGAGCTGCTCGGCGGCATCCCGGTGGCCTCCGCGCTCGGCGACCAGCAGGCGGCCCTGTTCGGCCAGACCTGCTTCTCCGAGGGCGAGGCCAAGTCCACCTACGGCACCGGCACCTTCATGCTGATGAACACCGGTGAGAAGATCATCAACTCCTACTCGGGCCTGCTGACCACCGTCGGCTACCGGATCGGCGACCAGCAGCCGGTCTACGCCCTGGAGGGCTCGATCGCCGTCACCGGCTCCCTGGTGCAGTGGATGCGCGACCAGATGGGCCTGATCTCCACCGCCGCCGAGATCGAGACCCTCGCACTGTCGGTCGAGGACAACGGCGGCGCCTACTTCGTACCGGCCTTCTCCGGTCTGTTCGCCCCGTACTGGCGCTCCGACGCCCGCGGTGTGATCGCCGGTCTGACCCGGTACGTCACCAAGGCGCACCTCGCGCGCGCCGTCCTGGAGGCCACCGCCTGGCAGACCCGCGAGATCACCGACGCCATGACGAAGGACTCCGGCGTCGAGCTCGCGGCCCTCAAGGTCGACGGCGGCATGACCTCCAACAACCTGCTGATGCAGACGCTCTCGGATGTCCTGGACGCGCCGGTGGTGCGCCCCATGGTCGCCGAGACCACCTGCCTCGGCGCCGCCTACGCCGCCGGTCTCGCCGTCGGCTTCTGGACCAGCACCGACGACCTGCGCGCCAACTGGCGCCGGGCCGCCGAGTGGACGCCCCACATGGACGCGGAGACCCGCGACCGTGAGTACAAGAACTGGCTCAAGGCCGTCGAGCGGACCATGGGCTGGATCGAAGACGAGGAGTAATTCGCAATGACCACCCTGCAGAGTGTCCCGGCTCTGGGGACCCACCCGGCCTATGGCTCCCACCCGAGCCGCGTCGAGACCCGGGAGCAGCTGTCCAAGGCGACGTACGACCTCCTGGTGATCGGTGGCGGGATCCTGGGCATCTCCACGGCCTGGCATGCCGCACAGTCGGGCCTGCGGGTGGCGCTGGTGGACGCCGGCGACTTCGCCGGCGCCACCTCCTCCGCCTCCTCCAAGCTGCTCCACGGCGGACTGCGCTACCTGCAGACCGGCGCGGTGAAGCTGGTGGCGGAGAACCACTTCGAGCGCCGTGCGGTGTCCCGTCAGGTGGCCCCCCACCTGGCGAACCCGCTTACGTTCTACCTCCCCGTGTACAAGGGCGGGCCGCACGGCGCGGCGAAGCTCGGGGCGGGCGTCTTCGCCTACTCCGCGCTGTCGGGGTTCGGTGACGGCGTGGGCCACCTGCTGTCGCCGGCCAAGGCGCAGCAGGACGTGCCGGAGCTGCGCACCGAGAACCTCAAGGCCGTGGCCGTGTACGGCGACGACCAGATGAACGACGCCCGCATGGCGCTGATGACGGTCCGCGCGGCCGTCGAGGCGGGCGCCGTCGTGCTGAACCACGCGGAGGTCACCGGCCTGCGCTTCACCCGGGGCCGGGTCACCGGTGCCGAGCTGAGGGACCGGCAGTCCGGGGACGAGTTCGGTGTCGACGCGCGGCTGGTGCTGAACGCGACCGGCCCCTGGGTCGACCACCTGCGCCGTATGGAGGACCCGAACGCGGCGCCCTCCATACGCCTGTCCAAGGGTGTGCACCTGGTCCTCAAGCGCACCTCCCCCTGGAAGGCGGCGCTCGCGACGCCGATCGACAAGTACCGCATCACCTTCGCCCTCCCCTGGGAGGACATGCTGCTGCTCGGCACCACGGACGAGGAGTTCGAGGGCGATCCGGCCGAGGTGGGGGTGAACGAGAAGGACATCGCCCAGATCCTCGACGAGGCGGCCTTCTCCGTCCGCGACCAGCAGCTGCGGCGCGAGCTGATCACCTACTCCTTCGCCGGTCTGCGGGTGCTGCCCGGCGGTCCCGGCGACACGGCGAAGGCCAAGCGCGAGACCGTCGTCACCGAGGGCAAGGGCGGCATGCTGTCCGTCGCGGGCGGCAAGTGGACCACCTTCCGGCACATCGGCCGTACGGTCATGCAGAAGCTGGAGTCACTGCCGGGCCGTCCGCTCGGCGACGACTTCGAGCCGATCTCCACGCTGCCGAAGAAGCTGCCGCTGCCGGGCATCGCCAACCCGCGCGCGGTCGCCCACCGGCTGGTCGTCGACGGTCCGGCGCCCGGTCCGCGGATGGCGCCGGACACCGCCAAGCACCTGGCGACCCACTACGGCTCGCTGGCGTTCGACATCGCGCGGATCGCCAACGAGAACCCCGAGCTGGGCGAGCGTGTCCACCCCGACGCGCCGGAGATCTGGGCGCAGGTCGTCTACGCCAGGGATCACGAGTGGGCCGAGACGGCGGATGACGTGCTGCGCCGCCGCACCACCCTGACGATCCGCGGCCTGGCCACGGACGAGGTGCGCGGCAAGGTGCAGGACCTGCTCGACAAGAAGTAGGTCCCCGCGACGAGGGGCGGCTTCCCGCACGAAGCCGCCCCTTTCGCGTGTCCGTTTCCTTCCGGCCCGCCCGGCCTCGCCCGGGCCCGGCGAGCCGGCCACCGGTACGCGGTCCGGCCGCGGGCCGTCGGTGACACCGGGCGGGTTCGGCTGCGTACGGTGTCCGGTGTGTGCCATGGCCTTCGCCGCATGCACGCCGCCCGGTCTCACCGACCCACAGGAGTCGCCCGATGACGCAGGACCCGACGACACGGGATCTGTCGCCCGTCACCCGCATTCCGCGCACCGGGCTTCCCCCGTACGCCGTCGTCGTCGGCGACCCGGCCCGCGCGGCCACGGTCGCCGCGCTGCTGGAGGGGACGGAGGAGGTCTCGTACCACCGCGAGTACCGGGTGTTCCGCGGGAGCTGGAAGGGACTGGGGGTGACGGTGGCCTCGCACGGGGTGGGGGCGCCGGGGGCGATCCTGCTCTTCCAGGAACTGGCGGACGCGGGGGTCCGCACGTTTTTGCGGCTGGGCACGGCGGGCTCGATGAAACCGGGAATCGGCGACGGCGACCTGGTGATCGCCGAGGCCGCCGTGCGGGACGACGGCGTGACCCAGCAGTTGCTGCCGCCCGAGTACCCGGCCGTGTCGGCGCCCGAGGCGGTCCTCGCCGTGCAGCACGCGGCGCGGGAGGCCGGCGTGCCGCACCACCGGGGGATCGTGTGGACTCGTGCGGCCTTCCAGCCCGGGCTGATCCCGCTGAACGCGTACGACGGGGCGGGTCTCGCGGCGATCGAGATGGAGCTGTCCGCTCTGCTGGTGACCGCCTCGCTGCGCGGGCTCGTGGCGGGCGGCGTGCTCGTGGTGGACGGGGCCAACGCCGACGAACTGGTCGACGAGGACGCCTCGTTCTCCACGGGCGGCTACGACCCGCACCGCGCGGTGGTGGCCCGGGGTGTGGAGCGCGGCGCGGTCGTCTCCCTGGAGGCGCTGCGGCTGCTTGCCGAGGAGGCCGCGGCATGAGTGAGCGGGTCGAGCTGCTGGTGCCCGGCGGCGCCTGAGGGGACCGGCGGGCGTCGTCCCTCGGAGCCGGCCGCGGCGGCCATGGCGGCTCCCCTGGTCGTTGAACGTCAACCGGGCACGCTCGCCGCCCGGTTGGACAAGCCGCGCTCCGGGCCGTCGGCGAGCGTGCACATCGTCCGCCGAACAGTGGCCGCGCCCGGCGTTCCGACCCCTCGCAGGGGTGGATCACCTCGGGACGGCACGGCCCTGAGTGACGATCATGGGTGTTCGACGGCTCCGTACGGGGCAGTCATCCGTTCACTCCCCCGTGCAAGGGGGCTGCGGGCGTCCCCGCCGCACGCCGTAAGGTTGGGACGTACGTGAGGGCTCGTCGGAAGGAGGCGCTGGGTGATCGAGCTCGAGGGGGTTCCCGAGCTGATCGACCCGGTCATGGTGGCCGCGTTCGAGGGCTGGAACGATGCCGGCGACGCCGCTTCCACCGCGGTCGCGCATCTGGACAGGGAGTGGAAGGGCGAGGTGTTCGCGGCGCTGGACGCCGAGGACTACTACGACTTCCAGGTGAACCGCCCCACCGTGTTCATGGAGGCCGGGGTCCGCAAGATCACCTGGCCCACGACCCGTCTCTCGGTGGTCCGCGTCGGCGGCGAGAAGCCCCGCGACCTGGTCCTGGTCCGTGGCATCGAGCCGTCGATGCGCTGGCGCTCGTTCTGCAACGAGCTGCTGGGCTTCGCCCATGAGCTGGGTGTGGAGCTGGTGGTCATCCTGGGGGCTCTGCTCGGTGACACCCCGCACACGCGTCCGGTCCCCATCAGCGGGACCACGTCCGACTCGGACCTGGCTCGCCGGATGGACCTGGAGGAGACCAAGTACGAGGGCCCCACGGGCATCGTGGGGGTCCTCCAGGAGGCCTGCACGCACGCGGGCGTCCCGGCCGTCTCGCTGTGGGCGGCGGTTCCGCACTATGTGTCCCAGCCGCCGAACCCGAAGGCCACGCTGGCCCTGCTCAACCGTCTGGAGGACCTGCTCGACCTGCGCATCCCGCTGGGCGAGCTGCCCGAGGACGCGCGTGCCTGGCAGCTCGGCGTGGACCAGCTGGCGGCGGAGGACAGCGAGGTCGCCGAGTACGTCCAGACGCTGGAGGAGGCCCGGGACACCGCCGAGTTGCCGGAGGCGTCGGGCGAGGCGATCGCCCGCGAGTTCGAGCGGTATCTGCGCCGACGGGATGTCAGCCCGCCCGGCGGGCACGCCACGGCGGACGGCGGCGACGGCGGCTCGTACCGGCGGGACACCCCTGGTGGCCGTCCGCGGCCGCCGAAGCCACCGCGGACGGGCGGTGACGACGAGGACTCCGCGGAGGACTGACGGGCGGTCGCCGGTCAGCCGGCGGTGACGGCTCAGGACGGCCGACCGCCACGGAGACGAGGAGCGGCGCCGGGCCGGTCATGACGACCGGCCCGGCGCCGCTCCTCGCTGCCGACGTTTCCGGGGCGTGGTCAGAGGGCCACGCCGAGCAGCGCGTCCACGGCACGCGAGACCACACCGGGTGCGCCCGTGTCCGTGCCGCCGCTCTCCTGCTGGAGGGCGGCCCAGCGGTCGACCGCGGCGAGCGCGGCCGGGGCGTCCAGGTCGTTCGCGAGGGCCTCGCGGATCTCCTCGACGAGGGCCTCCGCAGGCGGGCCGTCGGGACGCGACACGGCGGCGCGCCAGCGCTCGAGCCGTGCCACGGCCTCCTGGAGCACCTGGTCGGTCCACTCCCAGTCGGACCGGTAGTGGTGGGCGTGCAGCGCGAGCCGGATCGCGCCGGGATCGACGCCGTCCCGCCTGAGCCGGGAGACGAAGACCAGGTTGCCCTTGGACTTGGACATCTTCTGGCCGTCCAGGGCCACCATGCCGGCGTGGACGTAGGCCTTGGCCATCGGGAACTCGCCGGTCAGCACCTGGGCGTGGGAGGCGCCCATCTCGTGGTGCGGGAAGGCGAGGTCGGATCCGCCGCCCTGCACGTCGAAGCCCATGCCCAGGTGGTCCAGCGCGATGGCCACGCACTCGATGTGCCAGCCGGGCCGGCCGTGGCCCAGCGAGCCGCCGTCCCAGCTGGGCTCGCCGTCACGGGCGGCCATCCAGAGCATCGGGTCGAGCGGGTTCTTCTTGCCCGGACGGTCCGGGTCGCCGCCGCGCTCCGCGGACAGCAGGCGCATGGCGGCGGCGTCCAGCCGGGACACCTTGCCGAAGTTGGGGTCCGACTCGACGGAGAAGTAGACGTCTCCTTCGAGTTCGTAGGCTGCGCCCAGGTCGCGCAGCCGCTCGACGAGCGGCACGATCCCGGGTATCGCCTCGACCGCGCCTATGTAGTGCCGCGGGGGAAGCATCCGCAGCGCGGTCATGTCCTCGCGGAACAGGGCGGTCTCCCGTTCGGCGAGGGCCGACCACTCGACGCTGTCGCGCTGGGCGCGTTCCAGGAGGGGGTCGTCGACGTCGGTGACGTTCTGGACGTAGTGCACCTGCCGCTTGGTGTCCAGCCACACGCGCTGGACGAGGTCGAACGCGTTGTAGGTCGCCGCGTGACCCATGTGGGTCGCGTCGTACGGCGTGATGCCGCAGACGTAGATGCGGGCGACGGGACCGGGGTCCAGGGTGACCGGACCGCCGGTCGCGGTGTCGTGGATCCTCAGGTCGCGGCCCTGACCAGGCAGGGCGGGGACCTCGGAAGCGGGCCAGGCATGCATGCCCTGAGCCTAACCGGCCGGAAGTTGCGTATACGAACCGGACCGGCCGGGATGGCCGGGAAGGCGCTCTTGCGGGAAACCCGGCGATGTGCAGGACCCGCCGGTTCGTCCCCCTGAAGCCGGTGTGCGTCAGCCGGGCCCCGGCGGCCGGCGCACGCCGGCTCCCCGGGGCGGCCGCCGCTCGGGCCTCACACCGGCGGCCAGGGGATCGCCGGCCATTCCCCGGTCGGCTCGGGATGTCTCCCCGAGACCAGCAACGCCTCGACCCGCGCGCGCATGGCGTCGAGCTCAGCCGGGGTGATCAGCTTGGCCAGTCGCCCGGCCAGTGCCGCGCCCTCCTCCAGGGCCTCCTCGAGGCCCTTGAGCGCCTCGACCGCCTCCCCGGTCAGCGGCTCGCCCGCCCACCCCCACAGCAGCGTGCGCAGCTTGTTCTCGGTGTGGAAGGTCACCCCGTGGTCGATGCCGTACAGGCGCCCACCGGCCCCGGGCAGCAGATGGCCGCCCTTGCGGTCGGCGTTGTTGATCACCGCGTCGAGGACGGCCAGGCGCCGCAGCCGGACGTCGTCGGCGTGCACCAGCAGCGCCGTCTTCCCCTCGCCGACGTCCGCCAGCCCGATCGCCTTCCAGCCGGGCTCCGGCTCCTCGGCGTCCACCAGCGCGAGCAGCTCGCCGTCGGGCACGGGCTCGATCCACAGCTGGCACATGCCCTCGCCGTAGGGGCCCTCGCGCAGCACGGTGGGCGGAACGAGCCCCCAGCCGGTCACCTCGGACACCTCGTAGGCGGCGACCTCGCGCTGGGCCAGCGTGCCGTCGGGGAAGTCCCACAGGGGGCGCTCCCCGGCGACGGGCTTGTAGATGCAGGCGGCTTCCCGCCCGTCGCAGGAGACCGTGCAGTACAGCGCCGCGTTGGACGCGTCGCGGATGCGTCCGCGTACGGTCAGCTCGCCCTCGGCGAGCAGGTCGGCCGTGGTCACGCTCCGCGGCGGTATCCGTTCTGGCGCGGACATACATGTCCTTCCGGGTCGAGCGGGAGGCTGCACAGCGGGCACGGGGGCCGGCCGGCGTTGACGACGTCGAGGGCGCGTTTGGCGAAGGCCCTGGCCTGTGCGCCGGTAAGCCGGACCCGCAGCATCGGCGGACCGTTCTCCTCGTCCTGGAGCAGCCGCTCCTCGGCCTCGGCGAGGTCCTCGTCGGAGTCGGCGTCCAGTTCCACGAGGGCCTGGGCCTCGACGATCATGCGCTGTTCCTCGCCGTCCCAGGCCAAGGCCATGGTGCCGACGCGGAACTCCTCCTCGATGGGGGTGTCCAGCGGAGCCGTGTCGGCGATCTCCGCGGGGGCCACGGCGGGGACGGCGGCACTGCCGCCGCTGCGCCGCACGACCTCGTCCAGCAGCTCGTCCATGCGCTCGGCGAGCGCCGCGACCTGGGTCTTCTCCAGGGCCACGCTGGTCACCCGGGGTCCGGCAGTGGCCTGTAGGAAGAAGGTACGGCGCCCGGGCAGCCCGACCGTACCGGCCACGAAACGGTCCGGAGGGTCGTAGAGGAACACCTGACGGGACACGTCCTGTCTCCATTGGATCGGGACCGGGACCGGCCGACCTCGCCTGCCCGTTCCGGTTGCTGACAACTACTGCGCTGGTGCGACCGCTTCACCCTACTGCGGCCGACGATCACGGTGCGCCCGCACCGCCCCCGACCGTGGCGTCCGGACCGGAGGGCTCCGCACGGGGTACGAGGGAGGCGAAATCCCCGGTGTCCCCGAGGCGAACGAGAAATGGCCGCAGCCGGGTGTAACGGATCGCGGTGATGGAACACGGTTCCACAGAGATCCGCTGGAAGAGGTCGAGATGAAGTCCGAGCGCGTCCGCGACAAGCGATTTGATGATGTCACCGTGCGAACACATGAGGTACACCGCGTCGGCGCCGTGGTCGCGCTCCACGCGCGCGTTCCACTCCCGCACCGCTTCCGCGGCCCGGGTCTGCATGGCCCGCATCGACTCACCGCCCGGGAAGGCCGCCGCCGACGGGTGGGCCTGGACCACCTCCATCAACAGCTCGTCCTTCAGCTCGGCGAGCTTGCGGCCGGACCAGTCGCCGTAATGGCATTCGCCGATGCGCTCGTCGGTGTGGGCGCGCAGCCCGGGACGGGCGTCGAGCAGCGGCTGGACGGTCTCCTGACAGCGCTGAAGGGGGCTCGCGACGACCTCGGCGATCGGCACCTCGGCGAGCCGGTCCGGCAGGGCCGCGGCCTGCGCGGTGCCGCGCTCGTCGAGGGCGACGCCGGGCGTCCAGCCGGCGAGGAGTCCCGCGGTGTTGGCGGTGGAGCGTCCGTGCCGGACGAGGATCAACGTGGGCATGCCGTCCAGCGTACGGGGACGCCTCCCGGCCCGGGCCGGGGGAACGGTGGTGGGCCGGCGAGCGGCGGCGGAAGGCCCGGACAGGGCCCGGTACGCGGGCGGAACCCGCTGACGGGAGAATGCGCTCCGTGATCGTCGACTGCGCCATATACCGAGACGGGCGCCGGACGGAGGGGCCCGAGGATCTCTCCGACGCGCTTCAGGAGGCACGCGCCTCGGGGGACACCTTCTTGTGGATCGGCCTGTACGAGCCGACGGAGAAGGAGTTCGACCTGGTGACGGAGGAGTTCGGACTCCATCCGCTGGCCGTGGAGGACGCCTTGAAGGCGCACCAGCGGCCCAAGCTGGAGGTGTACGAGGACTCGCTGTTCATGGTGTTCAAACCGGTGTCGTACGAGCCTCGCAGCGACACCGTCAGTACCGGCGAGCTGATGGTCTTCCTCGGTGACTCCTTCGTGGTCACCGTGCGCCACGGCGAGGACATGCCGCTCGGTTCCATCCGCCGTCATCTGGAGGAGCAGCCGGAGATGCTGCGGCACGGGCCGACGGGGGTGCTGTACTCCATCGCGGACTCCGTCGTGGACCAGTACCTGGAGGTGGCGACCGAACTGGGGACCGACCTGGAGGAACTGGAGGAGGAGGTCTTCTCGCCCTCGTCCGGGGGTTCCCGGCACACGGCGTCTCGGATCTACACCTTCAAACGGCAGGTGCTGGAGTTCCGGCGGGCGACGGTCCCGCTGGCGCCGCCGCTGGCCCGGCTGGCGGGGCAGGGGGTGTCCGGTGCGACGGTGCCGTTCGTGCAGGAGAAGTCGCGGCCCTTCTTCCGGGACGTCCACGACCATCTGACCCGGGTGAACGAGTCGGTGGAGGGCCTGGACCGGCTGGTGTCCGACGTGCTGTCGGCGCATCTGGCGCAGATGAGCGTCCGGCAGAACGACGACATGCGGAAGATCTCGGCGTGGGCGGCGATGGCCGCGGTTCCGACGATGATCGCGGGGATCTACGGCATGAACTTCGACCACATGCCGGAGCTGCACTGGGTGGCGTCGTACCCGGCGGTGATCCTGGTGATGGCGGTCCTGGAGGTCGTGCTGTACCGGTTGTTCAAGCGGCGGGGCTGGATGTAGCGCCCGCGTCGCCGCCCAGGGCGTCCCGGCGTTCCGGCATCCTCAGCGACACCATGCGCCGCCAGCCGCCGGCGCGCTCGTAGCAGTACGTCGCGTGGATGCCGGCCGCGAGCAGCGCGGACTTGGCCTTCGGCCAGCTCAGGATCCGCCCCATACGGGCCATCACGGCGAGGCTGACGTCCCGGTGGACACGGATCTCGGCCAGTGCGCACTCGCGCAGCGTCCGCTGGATGTCGCGGCCGTGTCCGGCGTGCACGAAACGCAGCAGTTCCTCGTGGCAGTAGGCGAGGTGGTTGTCCTCGTCGCGGGAGATCATCCGGATCGCGCGGCCCACGTCGGGGTGGTCGCCGAAGTGCTTGCAGAGCAGCTCCATCTGCTCGGAGGCACGCTGCTCGGTGACCCTGCTGTGGGCCAGATAGGTGACGATGTCCTGCACGGTCAGCTTCCGGTCGCCCCTCAGCTTCTCGTGGGCGAGCCCGATGCCGTGCTTCTCCAGGAGCATCGTGTAGTCCGTCTCGGGCGGTACCCGGACGGGCTCGAGCCCGCGCTTCCTCAGCAGCGCGCGGAAGATACGCCCGTGTTTGTCCTCGTCGGCGCCGTGCCTGCCGATCCTGGACGCGAGCCTGCGCTCCTCCGCCGGCACGAGTGCGGCGATGCGGCCGTTCTCCCAGCCGCCCTGTGACTCACCACCGGCGGCTATGGAACAGAAGAGCCGGAACGACTCGTCGTTGTCGAAGATCTCCTGGAACAGGCTCTTGGCCGAAAGCATCACTGACGCCTCTCTGCAGGGGTCCGCAAAGAACGAGTCAAGTGGGGCGCCAGAGGTGCGGCAACACGTGTGGCGGAGAACTCCGCCGAACGAAGGACGCGCGGGCGCGGGCCCGCGCGTAACCGGGGGCCCGCCCAGGCGTTGTTCCCCGTGACGGCCGTGGCGGGGAGGACCCCCGAGCCCCCACCACGGCCGTGGAGACCTCTGTGTGAAGCCCCTCCGGGGAGATCCCTCCGCGGGTTACGCGAGCCCGGCCCGCTCCAGGGCGTCGGATCCCGCCCGGAGGGAGGCGATCCGCTCGTCCAGGGTGAAGCCCGCGGGGGCCAGCGTGAGCGTGGTGACGCCGGCCTCGGCGTAGGCCCTCATCCGGTCGGCGATGCGGTCAACGGAACCCAACAGGGTGGTCCGGTCGATCAGCTCGTGCGGGACGGCGGCCGCTGCGCCTTCCTTGTCGCCGGCCAGGTACTTGTCCTGGATCTCGGCGGCGGCCTTCTCGTACCCCATGCGCTGGGCGAGCTGGTTGTAGAAGTTCTGCTTGCGGCTGCCCATGCCGCCGACGTAGAGGGCGGTGTAGGGACGGAAGGTGTCGGCCAGGGCCGCCACGTCCTTGTCGTCACCGAGCGCGAGCGGGAGCGTGGGGCAGACGTCGAAGCCGTCGAGGGTCTTGCCGGCCTTCTCGCGTCCGGCGCGCAGATACCCGATCGCGGTCTCCTCGATGTGGTCGGCCGAGGGGAAGATGAGCAGGGCCCCGTCGGCGATCTCACCGGTCTGCTCCAGGTTCTTGGGGCCGATCGCGGCGATGTAGAGCGGGATGTGCTCGCGCTGCGGGTGCACGGTGAGCTTGATCGGCTTGCCGGGGCCGTCGGGCAGCGGGAGGGTCCAGTGCTCGCCTTCGTACGACAGCCGCTCCCGCGTCATCGCCCTGCGTACGATCTCCACGTACTCCCGGGTGCGGGACAGCGGCTTGTCGAACTTGACGCCGTACCAGCCCTCGGAGACCTGCGGCCCGGACACGCCGAGGCCGAGGCGGAAGCGGCCGCCGGAGAGCGAGTCGAGGGTGGCGGCCGTCATCGCGGTCATCGCGGGCTGGCGGGCCGGGATCTGGAAAATCGCGGAGCCGACGTCGATGCGCTCGGTCTGCGCGGCGACCCAGGAGAGCACGGTGGCCGCGTCGGAGCCGTAGGCCTCGGCGGCCCAGCACACCGCGTAGCCGAGCCGGTCGGCCTCCTGGGCGACGGCGAGGTTGTCCGCGTCCATTCCCGCGCCCCAGTAGCCGAGGTTGATCCCGAGCTGCATGGCCGATTCCCCTTACCGATCAGTAACGTCCCTTGTGCGCAGACCATAGCGCGGCGGTGCGCCCGGAGGGGAGGCCGGCGCCTGGCGGTGGCGCGCGTCGTTGCAGGGGGCCGGTGTCCGGGCGGCGACGCTGCCGGACTGGGGGCGCCGGTCGTCGTGGTGGCACGCGTGGAGCGCAGGGGCAGGCGGAAATCACCGCGGGGGGAGGGGAAATCAGCGCGGGGACTGGGGAAATCGGTTGTCCACAGGCCCCCACGTGGCCAGTTCCGGCCAGTAATCTCGGCGTCCATGGAGCAGAGGCATCTCGGCCGTACCGGCCTTCGTGTGTCCCGCATCGGACTCGGCACCCTGACATGGGGGCGGGACACGGACGAGCACGACGCCGCGGAGCAGTTGAAGGTGTTCTGGGAAGCGGGCGGAACCCTCGTCGACACGGCGGACGTGTACGGGGACGGGGAGGCCGAGTATCTGCTCGGACGACTGATGGACGGTCTCGTGCCGCGCCGGGACTTGGTGGTCTCGACGAAGGCGGGGAGCGTACCCGACCCCGACCGTCGTTTCGACGGCTCGCGCGGCCATCTGCTCGCCGCGCTGGACGCCTCGCTCGCCCGCCTCGGCACGGACCACGTCGACGTGTGGCACCTCCATGCCTTCGACCCGTACACCCCGCTGGAGGAGACCCTGGGGGCACTCGACCTGGCGGTCTCCAGCGGCCGGGCGCGGTACGCGGGCGTGTCCAACTTCTGCGGCTGGCAGCTCGCGAAGGCGGCGACGTGGCAGCTGGCGGCGCCGGGGGTCCGTACCCGGATCGCCAGCACGCAGATGGAGTACTCGCTGCTCCAGCGGGGCGTGGAACGCGAGGTGCTGCCGGCCGCCCTGGACCTCGGGGTCGGGCTGCTGCCGTCCTCTCCGCTGGGCCGTGGGGTGCTCAGCGGCAAGTACCGTCATGCGACGCCGCCCGACTCGCGCGGGGGGTCGGAGCACATGGCCCCGTTCGTCGAGCCCTACCTCGACGACACGGCGAGCAGCATCGTGGACGCGGTGCAGACGGCCGCCGACGGGCTCGCCGCGACGCCGCTCCAGGTGGCGCTGGCCTGGGTCCGCGACCGGCCGGGGGTGGTCGCGCCGATCCTCGGTGCGCGCAACGCGCAGCAGCTCACGGCGGCGTTGTCAGTGGAGACGCTTAGTCTTCCTGACGAGATCTGCCGGGCGCTGGACGATGTGTCGGCCCCGGTGCACCGCTATCCCGATCACGACTGGAGCACGCTGTGAGCACGGACCCGGAAACCACGGAGACGGCCTCCCCTCCGGGGGAACCGGCCGACGAGGCCGGAACCGGGTCGGGCGGAGCCACGGCCGCCGATGCGGGCGGCACGGCAGAGGCCGGTGACGGCGACGGCGGTACGGCCGATACGGGCGACCGTGACGGTGGTACGGCCGACGCGGGCGACGGCGACGGTGAGATGGCCGACGCGGGCGACGCGGGCGACGGTACCTCGTCACAGAGGTCGGAGGCCGAGGCCGAGCTGGCCGCTCAGCGGGTGGAGCGGGAACGGATCGAGCGGCGGAAGGCGGAGAAGACGGGGCCGATCGAGGCCGGCGGGAAGCTCAGCGGCAAGGCCGCCGACCTGCTCGCGGCCGTGCGGGCCGTGGAGGGCGGCGCCAAGCCGGTGCCGAGCGCCTTCAGCGAGCCGGCTCCCGCCCCGCGCCGTCCCACCCCCGAGCCCGTGCGGCGCACCCTGCCCGAGGCACCCCCGGCAGCCGGTGTGGCCCCCGCCGCCGAGGCCGTCTCGGCCGTGCGGGCCGTGCTGGCCGAGGGCGGTGCGCCCGAAGCCCTGGCTCCCCAGGCCGCCGCGGCTCTCGGCGAAGACGTGGACGCACGTCTGCGCGCGGACCCCTGGCTGCTGCTGCGGGTCCCCGGGGTGCGGCCCGAGCAGACGGACGGGTTCGCCCGGGCCCTGCTCGGCGCCGAGTGCCGGCCGGACGACGAGCGGCGGGCGCGCGCGATGACGGTCTGGCTGCTGGAGCAGGCAGCCGTGGCCGGACACACGGCGCTGGAACTCCCCGCCCTTCACACCGCGCTCGCGCAGCGCTCGGTGCCGGACCCGGAGACGGCGGTGCGCGGCACGATCGCCGAGGGTGAGGCTCTCGTCTTCCAGGACGCGCTGGAGACCCACACCCGGGATGGCGACGAGGACGACGCGGACCGGCCGGTCCGCGCCCTGGTCGGTCTGGAGCGGTACGCGCTCGCAGAGGAGAGCCTCGCCGACGGACTGGCCCGGCTGGCCGGCTCCGCGCCGAAGGAGGGCGGTTCGGCGCAGGACTGGGAGCGGGCGGCCGGCTCGGCGCAGGGCTCGGCGGCGGAGCTGATCCGCGCGGTCGCGGGTCACGGACTGGTGCTGCACACCGGCGGGGAGGCCTCCCGCATCGAGCCGGCCACGCTGCTGCGCGAGGCGCACCGGCTCGGTGCGCGCGCCTGGGCCGCCACGCACGGCCCGGCCGGACGGGAGGCGTTCGCCGCGCTGCTCGCACGGCTCGGTCCGGCGGACACCTCCGAGGAACAGGCGCACGCGGCGCTGGCCACGGTGGCGGGTCTGCTGTCCGGTGCCGAGGGCCCCGGGCGGGACGCGGACGGCGCGCTGGACCTGGACCTGCTCATCGTGCTGGACGCGCCCCAGCTGGACGTCGAGACGGCGGCGCTGCTCGTCGAGTCGCTGCCCGACGGGGCCCGCCTGGTGCTGAGCGGTGACCCGAATGTGCTGTGGTCGGCCGGTCCCGGACGGGTGTTCGCCGATCTGCTCGCCGCGCGTGTGTGCCCGCAGATCGCCTCCCGAACCCCCGATCCGGGGCCGCTCGGCGAGTTGGTCTCCGCGATCGGTGTCGGTGAGCTTCCGCAGGTCGACGCGCCCGGCAAGGAGGTGGTGATCGTGCCGGTCGGGGACGCCGGGGAGGCCGTGCACCGGACCGTGCAGCTGGTCGCGGACTC
Source organism: Streptomyces sp. NPDC046931 (assembly GCF_040644655.1). Classification (NCBI taxonomy): domain Bacteria; kingdom Bacillati; phylum Actinomycetota; class Actinomycetes; order Kitasatosporales; family Streptomycetaceae; genus Streptomyces; species Streptomyces sp. NPDC046931. The sequence continues at coordinate 108,081 of NZ_JBEYWX010000021.1, read as the reverse complement.
GGTGCCGCGTGCGATCGGCGTTCCCTCGGAGGAGACGCAGGTGATCACGCCGGGGCACGGTGGCGCGGCCGGCACACGGGCGCTGAACGCGGCCCTCAAGGAGCGGCTGAACCCCGGTCCCGGCCGCTTCGGCGGCTTCGACCCCGGGGACAGGATCGTCTACTCCCCCGTGCCGGGCCGTGCGCTCCCGGGTCGCGTGGTGACGGCGGACGCGGAGGGACTGCATCTGGAGTGCGCCGGCGTCGCCGTGGTCGTACCCAGGGAGCGGGTGGAGCAGTTTGTGCGCCACGGCTGGGCGCTGACCGCTCACCAGGCGGTGGGGCAGCGCTGGCCCGCGGCCGTGGTGGTGCTTCCCGGCGACGCCGCCCAGTCCCTCAGCCGGCCCTGGGTGTACACGGCCTTCGGCCGGGCGGTCCGCCATCTGTCCGTGGTGCACGGAGTGGAGCAGGCCCTGCCGCGGGCCGTGGCCGAGGTCGCGGCAGGGCCACGGACCACCCGCCTGACCGTACTGCTGCGGCCTCAGGCGCCGACGGCCGGGGAATGAGGGCCGGGTGGCGGCGCCGGGGGCCTTCGGCCTTACGGCAGCGCCGCCCTTCCCCGCCTAGCGTTCGGCGTCCAGCGGTTCCAGCTCCTCGTCGTCGTCCAGCTCGCCGGGCAGCTCCGCATCGAGCCGGAGGTCCTCCTCCGCGTCGTCCTCGTCCGGCTCGTCGTCGAAGACCGAGCTGACGTCGAAGCGGCAGACGACCCGCTGCGGATCGACCTGCTCGAAGGGCGTCTCCAGCCATTCCCCCGGTTCCGCCGGTTCGTCGGCGGCCGTCACCCACAGGGTGGAGTCGCCCTCTTCCAGGCCGAACTCCTTGTGCCGGGAGGCGATCTCGTCCGGTTCGAACTCCCCGAAGAGCACACCGAGCGCGCCGTGGACGGTGCCGGCCGACGACTCCAGTGGGCCGTCCGCGTCCGCGTCCTCCACGCGCCGCGCCTGCGCCAGCAGCCGCTGCGGCTCCGCCACCGCGTAGTCCCGGCGGATCAGCACGCTCAGCGCGTTCGGTTCCTCGGGGCCCGTGTACGGCGGGAGTGCGTCCTCCGCGCCGGGGATCTCGAAAGGTGTGACCTCGTCATAGCGGTCGTAAAGCAGTTCGTCGTACTCCTCGGCCGCCGCGGCCAGCTCGTTGAACGCCTCGTAGACGGCCGGGTCGTCCTCACCCGTCCGGCGCTCGACCGCGGCCAGGTGGCGGTCTAGCGCGGTCTTGACCGCCTCGGCGGCGGCACGTACCTCGGCAGCGGTGGGCTGCGCAGCATCAGACATAGTGCAGACGCTATCCGTACCGGGCCCCAGCCCGCACAATAGATGCGATGCCGGAATACGAATTTGTCGACGTGTACGTACCGCGCGGGGTGTCCCGCAAGGACGCCACACGTCTGCTGACGGACCATGCCGAGTACGGACACTGGGAGCTGGACCGACTGAGCCTGCTGCGGGACGGCAGCCGCAAGGTGCGGTTGCGCCGGCGGATCATCCGCCAGGTGCGCGCCACGTGGTGAGTGAAGGCGGCTGAAACGGATCGGGCCCCGCGTCTGCGGGGCCCGATCCGTTTCCGGGGCGCCCAGGCAGGGAGAGTGCGGCGTTTCGAGGCGCTCTGTCCCGCCTCGTCCGCCGCGGGAAACGCGCTGTCACGGCGTGCGTATGCGCGGCGACGATCGGCGCTCTCCTCCCTGTGCCCGGCGCCTTACCTCGTCGCGCGTGACCTGCGGTAGAGCAGGGCGCCGCCGAGCAGGGCACCCGCGCTCGCCGGTGCCAGCAGGCCGAGCGGCAGGTCACTGCCGGTGTGGGCGAGCTGGGCGCTGCCCGCGGGCCGGGTGAGGGAGGGCCCGCCGGGGTGGCTGACGTGCTGGGAGCCACCGCCGCCCGGCCGCTGGGGCGTGCCGGGGTGACCAGGCTGACCGGGGTGTCCCGGCGTACCGGGCGTGCTGCCGCCCCCGCCGGGAGGTGTCGTACCGCCTCCACCGGGAGGCGTGGTGCCACCGCCGCCCGGGGGAGGCTGGTGGCCGCCGCCCGGAGGGGGCTGGTGGCCGCCGCCCGGAGGGGGCTGGTGGCCGCCGCCGGGCGGAGTCGTCGAGTGACCGCCGCCGGTGTTGGCGCAGTGGTCGCCCACCGCGCCGTTGCCGATCCCGACCACGTTCACACTGTTGCCGCAGACGTTGACCGGCACATCCACCGGCACCTGGACGGTGTTGCCGGAGCCGACGCCAGGCGAGCCACCGGTGTGACCGCCCGCGTGGGAGCCGCCGCCCCCTCCGGTGTGCGCGCCGCCGCCGGTGTTGGCGCACGCGTTGCCCACCGCCGGGTTGAGGAGCCCGATCACGTTCACGGTGTTTCCGCAGACGTTCACCGGGACGTGGACGGGAACCTGGACGGTGTTGCCGGACAGCACGCCGGGCGAGCCCGCGGCCGTTCCCCTCGCACCCGAGTCGGCGTGCGCATAGCCGCCGGTGACAGCGAGGACGCCGGTCGCCGCCGCCACGGTCATCAGGCCCTTGCGGGTGACCTGTCGCATTGCTGATTTCCCTGCCTTCAACCTTGTCGTGAACCTTCTTGAGCTCGCCCTAGCGGGCGAGCGGGGACGAGGAACCGGTCGGCCCCGGAGCGCATGGCACGCACTCCGGGGCCGACGGGCCCCGACCCTCGCGGGTGAGGCCCCTCACGGGGTGAGGCACAACGTCACTTGTTGATGCAGGTGTTGCCGAAGGCGGGGTTCAGCAGCCCGATCACCGAGATCGTGTTGCCGCAGACGTTCACCGGGACGTGCACGGGAACCTGGATGACGTTGCCGGACACGACGCCCGGGGAGTGCACGGCGGCACCCTGGGCACCAGCGTCGGCGGCAGCCAGACCCGCGCTCGCGAGAACCAGACCACCGGTGGCGGCCGCAGCAGCGACGACCTTCTTGATCATTATTCCTCCTTGCTTGGCAAATGCGATCCCTGCCTCGGACCGCACCCCATGTAACGAGGAGGGAGTAATGGAGCTACGAGCTTATGGTCGCATTCACCCGTCCCGGTCGGCGCCCGTACGCGCTGGCGATTACTGCAGTCTCGTTTCAGCACGCAAACCGGGACGGAATCAAGGGTGTTGGGCGGGCGTTCAGGACGCGTCGATGAACCGGTCCAGGACTCGCACGCCGAACTTCAGGGCGTCCACCGGGACCCGCTCGTCGACGCCGTGGAACATGCCCGCGAAGTCCAGCTCCGGGGGCAGCTTCAGGGGCACGAACCCGAAGCCGCGAATGCCCAGTTCGTCGAAGGACTTGGCGTCCGTGCCCGCGGAGAGCATGTACGGGATCGCCTTCGCCCCCGGGTCCTCGGCCAGCAGCGCGGACTGCATCGCCTCCACGAGCGCCCCGTCGAAGGTCGTCTCGACGGCCTTGTCGGAGTGCAGGTCCTCCCGCCGCACACGGGGCCCGAGGATCCGGTCGAGGTCGGCGAGGAACTCCTCCTCGAAGCCGGGCAGGAAGCGCCCGTCGACATGGGCCGTGGCCTCACCCGGGATGACGTTCACCTTGTAACCGGCGTTCAGCTGCGTGGGATTGGCCGTGTTTCTCAGGCTCGCGCCGATGAGCTTCGCGAGGCCCCCGAGCTTGGCGAGGGTCGACTCCATGTCCTCCGGGTCGAGTTCGGTGCCGAGCGCGTCGCCGAGTTCGTCGAGGAAGGCGCGGGTGGTCTTGGTGACCCGCACGGGGAACCTGTGCCGCCCGAGCCGCGCCACCGCCTCGGAGAGCTCGGTGATCGCGTGGTCCCGGTGGATCATCGACCCGTGCCCCGCCGTGCCGGCCACGGTCAGCTTCATCCAGTGCATGCCCTTCTCGGCCGTCTGGATCAGATACAGCCGCCGCTGCTCGTTCACGGTGAACGAGAAGCCGCCCACCTCGCTGATCGCCTCGGTGACGCCGTCGAAGAGGCCGGGGTGGTGGTCGACGAGGTGCCGGGCGCCGTAGGTGCCACCGGCCTCCTCGTCCGCGAGGAACGCAAGGACGATGTCGCGCGGCGGCCTGCGCCCGCTGCGCAGCCGGTCCCGGACGACGGCCAGCGTCATGGCGTCCATGTCCTTCATGTCGACCGCGCCGCGCCCCCATACGCACCCGTCGGCGATCTCGCCGGAGAACGGATGGTGGGTCCAGTCCTGGGCGTTGGCCGGTACCACGTCGGTGTGGCCGTGGATCAGCAGCGCGGGCCGCGAGGGGTCCTCGCCCTCGATACGGGCCACCGTGGAGGCACGGCCCTTGTGCGACTCGAAGATCTGCGGTTCGAGCCCCACCTCGGCCAGCTTCTCGGCGACGTACTCGGCGGCCCTGCGCTCGCCGGGGCCGGAGTGGTCGCCGTAGTTGCTGGTGTCGATCCGGATCAGCTCACGGCAGAGGTCCACAACCTCGTCCTCGCCGGTGACGTTCCTGGCCGTGCCGGTCTCGGTCACGCTGTCTCCTCCCACTGTCACGCTGCCGCTGGTTCCCCTCATCCTCTCTCCGACCCCCGCCCCGCCCCAAGGCGCTGTCCGGTCCGTCACGCGCCGTTCACGCCGGAACGGGGTGTGATCGAACGCCACCGAAAGCCTGGTAATGTTTCCTTCGTCGCCGCGGGGGAGCCCGCGCGACAGACACCTTGTCCGGGTGGCGGAATGGCAGACGCGCTAGCTTGAGGTGCTAGTGCCCTTTATCGGGCGTGGGGGTTCAAGTCCCCCCTCGGACACTTGCAGCGGACGGCGCCGATGGGCGCCGTCCGTTTGTGCGTGCCTAGACTCTGAGATGTGGCCCGGCCCAACGACGAGGTCGAGGCGCTCCTTCAGGAGTACGCGGACCTCATCGCTATCACGGGAGGCGACGCGTTCAAGGTGCGCGCCTACGAGAAGGCCGCGCGTGCCATCGGCGGATACCCCGACGACGTCTCCCGGCTGGACGCCGACGGGCTGCGCGACATACCGAACGTGGGCCGGTCGATCGCCGAGAAGGTGCTCGAGTATCTGCGCACCGGCACCGTCTCCGCGGTCGAGGAGCGCCGGGCGCGGATCCCCGCCGGGGTGCGGGAGCTGATCGCGATCCCCACCCTCGGCCCGAAGAAGGCGATGCGGCTCTACGAGGACCTGCACATCGCGTCGGTGAGCGAACTGGCCGCCGCGATCGAGGCGGACGCCCTGCACGATCTGAAGGGCTTCGGCGCGAAGACCCAGGACAACATCCGGCACGGCATCGCCCTGCTCCAGCAGGCGGGTTCCCGCATTCCGCTGCACCTGGCCGTCGACACCGCCGAGGAGATCGTCGCCGAACTCTCGGACGTGACCGGCTGCAAGCGCTGCACCTGCGCCGGGTCCCTGCGCCGCATGAAGGAGACCGTCGGGGACATCGACGTACTGGTCGCGGCGAAACGGTCCGCCCCCTTCATGGACGCACTCCGTGGGCTGCAGTCCACCGCCGAGGTGATCGCCCACGGCGCGAAGAAGACGTCGATCCGTACCACCAAGGGCGTCCAGGTCGACCTGCGGGTCCTGCCGCCGGACTCCTGGGGGGCCGGGCTCCAGTACTTCACCGGGGCCAAGGCGCACAACATCCGCACCCGCACCATCGCCGTTCGGCAGGGGCTGAAACTGTCCGAATACGGCCTGTTCGACGCGGACAGCGGCCAGTCACTCGCCTCCCGTTCGGAGGAGGAGGTCTACGCCCGGCTCGGCCTGCCCTGGATCCCCCCGACGCTGCGGGAGGACCGCGGGGAGATCGAGGCGGCGCTGCGCGGCGAGCTGCCCGAGGTGGTGACCGAGCGGAGCGTACGCGGCGATCTGCACACCCACACCGACCTCACCGACGGCCTCGCGTCGCTGGAGACGATGGTGGAGGCCGCCGCCGCGCGCGGCTATGCGTACTACGCGGTCACCGATCACGCGCCCAACCTGTACATGCAGCGCATGACGGACGAGAAGATGCTCGCCCAGCGGGAGCGGGTGCGGGCGCTGGACGGCACCCATCACGGGATGCGGCTGCTGCACGGCACCGAGCTGAACATCGGCCCCGAGGGGGAGGTGGACTGGCCCGACGACTTCCTCGCGGGCTTCGACCTCTGTGTGGCCTCTCTGCACTCCCACTTCGACCTGGGCCGGAAGGCGACGACCAGGCGGCTCGTGCGGGCGTGCGAGAACCCGTACGTCAATGTGCTCGGCCATCCGACCACCCGTCTGATCGGCAAGCGGCCGGGAGTCGACGCCGACTGGGACGAGGTCTTCGCGGTCTGCGCCCGCACCGGTACCGCGCTGGAGGTCAACGCCCAGCCCGACCGGCTCGACCTGTGCGACGAGGACATTCTGCGGGCCCGGGAACACGGCGCGAAGTTCGCCGTGAACACCGACGCCCACTCCGTGCCGCACCTCGCCCAGCTGCGCTACGGCGTCGGCACCGCGCAGCGGGGCTGGCTCACCCCGGACGACGTCATCAACACCTGGCCGCTGCGCCGGCTGCGCCGGTTCCTCGCGAAGGGCCGGGCTGCGTGAGGCCGAACCGCGTTTGCCCTACGGCGGACCGGAGACCCGGGAGGGAGGCGGGTAAGCGTGGGACGCGGCAGGCAAGGCGGTGCGGACGTGACGGAGAACGGCATGGGGGACGAGGTCTACCAGCCTCAGGGCGAGGAGGACGTGGTCGAGGACATCGGCCCGCTCGAATCGGAGGACACCCTCGTCGACCGCGGATCGGAGCCGATGGAGGAGGGGTACTCCCCGCCGGAGAGGCCGCTGGCGGTGGACGAGCCGGGCACCACCGCGGCCGAGCAGCGCGAGGGCGAGACGATGGACCGGCGGCTGGCCCGGGAGGTGCCCGAGGAGACGGAGCCGGAGGGCGACGGGATCGGGGACGTGCCGGGCGGCGAGGGCGAACCGGTCGACGAGGAGGTCGGCGGGCCCGATGCGGGGCGGCTCGTCGCCCCGGACGAGGGCGCCCATCCCGACACGGAGGCCGCACTCGTCGCGAGCGACGTCGGCATCGACGGTGGCGCCCGCGGAGCCGAGGAGGCGGCCATGCACGTGATCTCCGAGAACGAGGAGGAAGAGACCGGATAGGGGCCGTTGCCTCCGTCAGACGGGGGGACCGCATGGCCGCGGGACCGGATCGTCGACGTGCGCTGCGTCGGCGCGGGGCGGGCGGGGTCGGCGCGGGAGCGGCTCCGGCGGGAGTGGTCCGGTCTCGGGACCGGACCGGAGCGGACCGGTTTGCGTGGGCCGGAACGCCGTGCCCGTCGGGCTGCATCGCTGCCGGGACGATGGGAAGCGGTCACTTCCGCACGGGCGGGCAGCGGAATCTCAGCGTGTTGTCGGGGTCGAGGCCGATGTGGGTGCCGAGAGGGCGGCTGCACGTGTCGAGGGCGGCTCGCAGCCATGCGGCGTCCTCGGACGAGGCGTGTTCCAGCCGCATTCTGCGTGACTGCAGGGGCACCATCCGGACACCGGTCAGCCTGCCGGTGTCCGGCTCGACCGAGACCAGGTAGAGCAGCCGCAGGTCGTCCCGGTACCGCTCGTAGCCGCCGATGCCCTCGTAGTCGTCGACGAGGTCGCCGCAGCCGTAGAGGACGAGCCTGTCCCGGTACGCCTCCAGGGGGCGCGGGTGGTGCGAGGAGTGACCGTGCAGGATGTCCACGCCCGCGTCGACGAGCGCGTGCGCGAAGCGGATCTGGGCGCGCGAGATGTCGTAGCCCCAGTTGGAGCCCCAGTGGACGGAGGCGACGGCGAGGTCACCCGGGCGTTTCACGCGGTGCAGGCGCTCGGCGAACGCGGCGGCGGAGGTCATGGTGGGCCCGGGGAGGAGGTCGACACCGGACCGGTCCTCGGTGGCGGCCCAGTGCTCCGGGATACCGCTGGAGGGCATGCCGAAGGAGAAGACCAGCACCCGGCCGCCGCCGCGCAGGGGCACGACCGCCGGCCGGCGGGCCGAAGCCGCGTCGGGCCCCGCCCCCGCCGTCCGCAGTCTCGCGCCCGCCAGGGCGTCGAGGGTCTCCGCGAGGCCACGGCGGCCGAAGTCGAGCACATGGTTGTTGGCCAGGACGCAGACATCGGGGCGGACCGCCGCCAGACAGGGCAGGTTGGCGGGGGTCATCCGGTAGTGGACGCCCTTGCCGGGCGCGAAGTCGTCGTGGCGGGTGACGGAGGTCTCCAGATTGATCACCCGTACGTCGGGCGCCGCGGCCTCCAGGACCGCCAGAGCCTCGCCCCAGGGCCTGCGGAAGCCCGCCCGGGGAACCGGCCCGTTCACCGCCTCGGCCAGGCCCACGTAGTCCCGGGCGTCGCGGACGTACGCCTCCCGCAGCGCCGGGTCACCGGGGTGCGGGAGGACCTGATCGACGCCCCGGCCGAGCATGACGTCACCGCCGAGGAACAGCGTGACCACGCCCTCGTCCACCCTCCCACGCTAAGGCGGTCGTACGGCCGGTGCGAGAGGCCTGTGGGCCGCAGTGCCGGGCGGGTCGGGGGCGGGGTCGCCGGGGTGCTAGACGTGAGCGGGGGCCATGTGATCGGTGAACCAGTCGCGGGCCAGGTCGGTCACCACCTCCAGGGTGCCGGGCTCCTCGAACAGGTGAGTGGCGCCGGGGACGATGGCGAGGTGGTTCTCGCACCGCAGCCGCGCCTGTGCCTGCCGGTTGAGGTCGAGTACGGTCGGGTCGGCGCCGCCTACGATGAGCAGCGTGGGCGCGGACACCGCGGGCAGCCGGGGCCCGGCGAGGTCGGGGCGGCCGCCCCGGGAGACCACCGCGGCGATGCGGGCCTCGGGCTCCGCGGCGGCCCACAGGGCGGCGGCCGCGCCGGTGCTGGCGCCGAAGTACCCGACGGCGAGCGTCTCGAATCCGGGCTGTGCGCGCAGCCAGCGGGTGGCGTCGGCCAGCCGTCCGGCCAGCAGGCCGGTGTCGAACACATTGGCCCGGTCCTGCTCCTCGTCCTCGGTGAGCAGGTCGAACAGCAGGGTGCCGAGGCCGGCCCGGTTCAGGCCCCCGGCCACGAACTGGTTGCGCGGGCTGTGCCGGCTGCTGCCGCTGCCGTGCGCGAACACCACGACCCCGGGCGCGTCCTCGGGCGCGGTCAGCTGCCCTCTGAGGCGTACGGCGCCGGCGGTCACCTCCAACTCCGTTTCGGCGGACCCGGCTTCGGAGGTGTCCCCGGCGGAGCGTCCTGTCGCCCGCCTCAGGCAGTCGGCGACCTCGTCGTCGTCGGTCTGGGCGAAGTCCGCGTAGAACTGGCCGATCGCGAAGAAGTCGCGCGGCGTCGCCACGGACACCAGTTCGTCGGCCTCCCCGCCGAGCCGCTCGGTCCAGTCGAGCGGGGCGACGGGGACCGCCAGCACGATCCACGCGGCACCGCGTGCCCGGGCGATCCGGCAGGCCGCCCGCGCGGTCGAACCCGTGGCCACACCGTCGTCGACCACGACCACGGTCCGGTCCTGGAGGGTGACGGGCTCGCGCTCACCGCGGTAGCGCCGGGCCCGCTGCTCGAGGACGCCCCGTTCGTGCTCCTCGACCCGGGCGAGGTCCTCCGGGGTGACGCGTGCCTCGCGTACCACCGCATCGTTGATGACGCGTACGCCGTCCTCGCCGATCGCCCCCATCCCCAGCTCCGGCTGGAAGGGCACGCCCAGCTTGCGTACCAGGCAGACATCGAGTGGCGCCTCGATCGCCTGTGCGACCTCGAACGCCACCGGGACCCCTCCCCTGGGCAGCCCCAGCACGACCGCGTCCCGGTCCCGGAGATGCTCGAGGCGGGCGCCGAGTCGCCGGCCCGCTTCCTGACGATTCATGAAGATCACGCTCGGCCTCCTCACTCCCGGGGAAGCCACAGCGGGGCGGGTGGGGCCTCCTCCGGCGCTCCGGTCTCTTCGATGTCGCCGGCGGCCGCGCGCAGCAGCTTCTGGCCCAGCGCGATCAGCGCGCGCCCGGCGGCGAGCTCGTCGCCGATCTCGGGGACCTCCGGGTCGTAGGGGTTGCGGTGTGCCGCGGCGCAGCTCTCCAGCAGGTTGTCACCGGTGTCCAGGACGACCCGGGCCGTGGTGGCGGGGTCGTGCTCGGAGAGGTAGAGGCGCAGGGTCCACTCCTTGGCGGTGGGAGGCCGGCTGCGGGCGGCTCGGGTCGTCGTCATCTTCCGTCCCTCCTCACACCGGTGCGCCGCGGCGCCGCACACGGCGCACGGTCTTCTTCCACTGTGACTCCGATGGGGCGGGTACGCACGCAAGGAAAGCCGAAACTCCGGCGGCCCGGCCGGCCTTCTCGCCGGTCCGTCCGCCCGCCGCGCGGGGCGCCGCGCCCGACCCGGCAGAATGACGGTCATGACCACGCGTTCCTGCCCGTGCGGGCTGTCCGAGGCGTACGAGAAGTGCTGCGGCCGTTTCCACTCGGGTGCCGTCGCCGCGCCGACCGCCGAGGCGCTCATGCGGTCCCGGTACAGCGCGTTCGTCCAGGGGGACACCGGGTATCTGCTGCGGACCTGGCATCCGCGCACCCGTCCCGCGCGCCTCGACCTCGACCCCGGGATGCGCTGGACGGGGCTGGAGGTCCTGGAGTCGACGGGCGGATCCGCGTTCCACTCGACGGGAACGGTGACCTTCCGCGCCTCCTACCGGGGCGGCACCCTGCACGAACGCAGCCGGTTCGAACGGGTGGACGGGGCATGGGTGTACGTCGACGGGGACTTCCTCGACTGACGCGGCGACGGACGGCCGACGCGGCGACATACGGCCGCTATGGCACGAGAATGTCCAGCTCGTGCAGTGCGCCGACGGTGATCTCGCGGGTCAGATGCTCGGCACGGGCCGCGTCCCCTTCCCGTACCGCCTCCGCGACCTGGACGTGCAGGGTGACCGCGGCCGGGTCGGGGTCCTCGAACATCACGTCGTGGTGGGTGCGACCGGAGAGGACCTCCGCGACCACATCGCCGAGGCGGGCGAACATCTCGTTGCCGGACGCGTCCAGGATCGTCCGGTGGAAGGCCATGTCGTGGACCAGGTATCCCTCCAGCTGGTGACCGCGCGAGTTGGCGACCATGCCCAGTGCGCACTCGGTGAGCCGGGCGCACTGCTCGGGCGTGGCGTTGCGGGCGGCCAGGCCCGCGGCCACGGGTTCGATCGCCGACCGCAGCACGGTCAGTGAGCGCAGCTGGTGCGGGCGGTCGGCGCCGGCCAGGCGCCACCGGATGACCTGGGGATCGTAGACGTTCCACTCGGCCTTGGGACGGACCGTCACTCCCACCCGGCGGCGGGATTCCACCAGGTGCATCGACTCCAGGACCCGGACCGCCTCGCGCATCACGGACCTGGAGACCTCGAAGTGCTGGGCGAGTTCGTCGGTGCGCAGGACGCTGCCCGGCGGGTACTCGCCCGCAGTGATCGCTGGGCCGAGGGTGTCCAGTACACGGCCGTGCAGTCCCCGGCCCGGAGTGGTCATGCACTCAGCGTACGAGGCGGGTCACGCCAAGAAAAAGTCAGACTTATTCATCACAGACTCTTGAATTAGTCGTACCTAATCGGTTTCAGTGACGTCGACATCAGATGTCGACGAAGACAGCGAGAGCACGATGCAGCAAGTGCGTACCCCCCACGTCGTCGTGGTCATGGGCGTCGCGGGAACCGGCAAGACCACGGTCGGTCCCCTGCTCGCGGCCCGGCTCGGCGTTCCGTACGCAGAGGGCGACGACTTCCACCCGCCGGCCAACATCACCAAGATGTCGGCGGGTGTCCCGCTCACGGACGAGGACCGGTGGCCCTGGCTGGACGCCATCGGCACCTGGGCGCAGGGGCGGGCGGGACTCGGCGGGGTCGTCAGCAGCTCGGCGCTGAAGCGGGCGTACCGCGACCGGCTGCGGGCCTCGGCTCCCGGCATCGTCTTCGTGCACCTCACGGGCGACCGCAAGCTCATCGAGGACCGGATGGCGCACCGGCAGGGGCACTTCATGCCCACCGGGCTGCTGGACTCCCAGTTCGCCACGCTCCAGCAGCTGGAGCCCGACGAGGCGGGGGTGGCGGTGGACGTCTCGGGCAGCCCCGAGAAGATCACCGCCCGCGCCATGGACGCCCTGCGCGACCTCGAGCGGTCCTCCGCCCAGCCCTCGCAGTAACCCCCGGCCCTCGCGCCGCCGCCGCTTCCCCGGGGCGGGCGGTCCGAGGGCCCTTCCCCACCAGAAACCGAGAGTTCCTCTCCTCACCCAAGGGACCCCCGTGACCAGACTCAGCGTCGAGATGCTGGCAGCGGACACCGTCGAGCCGATCACCTCGGCGGGCCACGCTCAACTGGGCATCGCTGCGGCGGCGGGCATCGCCGTCATCGTGCTGCTCATCACCAAGTTCAAGCTCCACGCCTTCCTGGCCCTGACCATCGGCTCGCTCGCCCTCGGCGCGTTCGCCGGGGCACCGCTCGACAAGGCCATCACCAGCTTCACCACCGGACTCGGCTCGACCGTCGCCGGTGTGGGCGTCCTGATCGCGCTCGGCGCGATCCTCGGCAAGCTGCTCGCCGACTCCGGGGGCGCGGACCAGATCGTCGACACGATCCTCGCCCGGGCCAAGGGCCGTGCGATGCCGTGGGCGATGGTGCTGATCGCCTCGGTGATCGGTCTGCCGCTGTTCTTCGAGGTCGGCATCGTGCTGCTGATCCCCGTCGTGCTGATGGTCGCCAAGCGCGGCGGCTACTCGCTGATGCGGATCGGCATCCCGGCGCTCGCGGGCCTGTCGGTGATGCACGGTCTGATCCCGCCGCACCCGGGGCCGCTGGTGGCGATCGACGCCGTCAAGGCCAACCTCGGCGTGACGCTGGCGCTCGGGGTGCTGGTCGCCGTCCCGACGGTGATCATCGCCGGTCCGCTGTTCTCGAAGGTCGCGGCCCGCTGGGTGGACGCCCCGGTTCCGGAACGGATGCTCCCGCCGCGCGCCTCCGAGGAGTTGGAGAGGCGTCCCGGCTTCGGCGCCACCCTGGCCACCGTGCTGCTCCCGGTCGTCCTGATGCTGTCCAAGGCCCTGGTCGACATCGTCGTGGACGACCCGGCGAAGATGGTGCAGCGGATCTTCGACGTGATCGGCTCCCCGCTGGTCGCCCTGCTCGCCGCCGTGATCGTCGGCATCTTCACGCTGGGCCGCCCGGCCGGGTTCAGCAAGGAGCGGATCACGCGGACCGTCGAGAAGGGGCTCGCCCCCATCGCGGGCATCCTGCTCATCGTGGGCGCCGGCGGCGGCTTCAAGCAGACGCTGATCGACTGCGGCGTGGGCAGGATGGTCCTGGACATATCCAGGGACTGGTCGATCCCCGCCCTGCTGCTGGCCTGGCTGATCGCCGTGGCGATCCGGCTCGCGACGGGTTCCGCGACCGTGGCGACCGTCTCGGCGGCGGGTCTGGTCGCGCCGCTCGCGGCCGATATGTCGACCACTCACGCCGCCCTGCTGGTCCTGGCCATCGGCGCCGGCTCGCTGTTCTTCAGCCATGTCAACGACGCCGGCTTCTGGCTGGTGAAGGAGTACTTCGGACTGAGCGTCGGGCAGACCGTCAAGACCTGGTCGGTCATGGAGACGATCATCTCGGTGGTCGCCGGCGCCTTGGTGCTGCTGCTGTCCCTAGTGATCTAGCCGCTGCCGGACTTCGGAACGTCGCGGACTTCCCGGACCGACTACAGCGGATGCCCGGCCAGGGAGTCCAGGACGTCACGCGCGTCCAGGACGTCACGTGGCGGCGATCCGGAGTTCGACGGCAGTCGCCTCCGCCTTCCTGACCGCCGGCCACCCGCTGACGGTGGGGAACCGCACCCCCGGCCGGGCCGGCGGCACCCCCGGCCGGGGCGCCACCGTCGCCTCGGCCGCGGCAGCACCGGCCCGGCTCGTCGAGGCCCCCGAGGCACACGGCCCGGACGCCGGGGCACTCGCGGCGGCCAAGCGGGCCGCCGGCCGGGCCGTGGCCGGCGGGCACGGCCGGGACGGGCGCCCCCGGCTCGTGACATGCGTCGCGGCTACGGGCGCCACAGCGGGTGTTCCCGGTCCGCCCAGTGGCGGCTGACCAGGCCCGTGCGCAGGCCCCTGCGGGACTCCGGGTCTCCGAGGGCCATGCCGATGTGGCCGGCCAGGACCACGCCGATGGTCAGGGCGAGCCAGTCGTGCACGAAGGTCGCCGATGTGCGCCACTTCAGCGGGGTGAGGTGGGTGAACCACATCAGCAGTCCCGTGCCGAGCATCACCAGCGTGGCGCCCGCGATCCAGGCCGCGTACGTCTTCTGGCCCGCGTTGAACTTTCCCGCGGGGCGGGACCGGCGGCGGTGGTCGCGGCGCAGGGCCGCGCGCAGCCAGATCCGGTCGTGCGGCCCCCAGCGGTTGAGGTGGCCCAGGTCCGCGCGGAAGGCCCGGGAGGCCAGGCCCGCCAGGACGGGGACCGGGAGCAGCACGCCCGCCACCTCGTGGATCCTGACCACCAGTTCACGGCGGCCGACCAGTTCCGCGAAGACCGGGATGTACAGGCAGGCCGCGGTGGCCACGCACACGCCCATCAGCACGGCCGTCGTGCGGTGGACCCAGCGCTCCGCGCGCGTGAAGCGGTGTACCCGGGCCGGAGCGGCGACGGGCTGCTCGGCGTCAACTCGTGGGGGCATCGTCCCGTCCGTTCGACCGGCCGACCCACGCGTCCACGTCGTAGCCGCGCTCCTCCCAGTACCCGGGGCGCACGTCCCGGGTGACGGTGATGCCGGAGAGCCACTTCGCGGACTTGTAGAAGTACATGGGGGCGACATAGAGGCGGACCGGGCCGCCGTGTTCGTGGCTCACCGGCTTGTCCTGCATCTTCAGCGCCACCAGGACATCGCTGCGGCGCGCCTGGTCGAGGGTGAGGCTCTCGGTGTACGCCCCGTCGAAGCAGGTGAAGCGGACGGCACCGGCGGAGGAGCGGACGCCCGCGGCCTCCAGCAGGGTGACGAGCCGTACCCCTTCGAACGGTGTCTTCGGCACCCGCCAGCCCGTGACGCACTGGACGTCCTGCACGAGCCGGGTCTGGGGCAGGGCCCGCAGGTCGGCGAGCGTATAGGTCTTCGGGTGGTCGACCAGGCCGTCGACGGTGAGGCGGTAGTCGGTCTCGTTCCGGTGCGGAACGGACGCCGTCACGGAGTAGTACCGGAAGCCGCCACCGTTGGGCAGCAGACCGGTCAGGCCCGTCGGGTCCTTGCCGGAGACACTGCCGAGGAAGGCTTCCAGACCGCGCTGGAGCGTGGGCGCGGCGACGACGCCGAGCGCGCCGAGGCCCAGGGTCCCCAGCAGCACCCGGCGTCCTATCGGGGTGCCGGTCGCGGTGGGCTCGGGTGTCCCCCGGTCCCCGGGCTCCGGTGCGTCCCTCTCTTCGGGTCGTTCAGGGTTCACGGACTGATTCGAACACCCGCCACCCCCTCGGGGCCAGGGTGGACGGGTGCCCGTCAGGATTCCGTAACCATTTCTCACCGGGTTCTCAGGGGCCCGGCCTCCCGTCACCCGAGCGCCTTCGCCGCCGCGCGTCCGGCCGTGCGCCCCGAGAACAGGCAGCCGCCGAGGAACGTGCCCTCCAGGGAGCGGTAGCCGTGCACCCCGCCCCCGCCGAAGCCCGCCGCCTCCCCGGCCGCGTACACCCCCGCGAGCGGGTCGCCGCCCTCGGTCAGCACCCGCGAGGACAGATCGGTCTCCAGGCCGCCGAGCGTCTTGCGGGTGAGGATGTTCAGGCGCACCGCGATCAGGGGACCCGCGCCGGGGTCAAGGATGCGGTGCGGGGCGGCCGTGCGGATCAGCCGGTCGCCGAGAAAGCGGCGGGCCCCGCGGATGGCGGTCACCTGGAGGTCCTTGGTGAACGGGTTCAGGACCTCCCGGTCCCGCGCGACGATCTCGCGGCGCAGCTCGGCCTCGTCGATGAGCGGCTCCGCGGTGAGCGCGTTCATACCGCGCACCAGCGCGCCCAGGTCCTTCTCCACGACGAAGTCGACACCGTGGTCCATGAACGCCCTGACCGGTCCGGGCACGTCCGCGCGGGCCCGTCCGATCACGTCCCGGACCGACTTGCCGGTGAGGTCGGGGTTCTGCTCGGAGCCGGACAGCGCGAACTCCCTGCCGATGATCTTCCGGTCGAGCACGAACCATGTGTGGTCGTACCCGGTCTTCATGATGTGCTCGAGGGTGCCGAGGGTGTCGAAGCCGGGGAAGAGCGGGACGGGCAGTCGCCGGCCGCGGGCGTCGAACCAGAGGGAGGACGGGCCCGGCAGGATGCGGATGCCGTGGTTCTCCCAGACGGGATCCCAGTTGTGGAGACCCTCGGTGTAGTGCCACATGCGGTCGCGGTTGATGAGACGGCCGCCGCTCTCCTCCACGATGCCGAGCATCTTCCCGTCGACGTGCGCGGGCACGCCCGAGACCATCCGCTGCGGCGGCGCGCCGAGACGCTTCGGCCAGTTGGCCCGCACCAGGTCGTGATCGCCGCCGATGCCGCCGCTGGTGACGATCACCGTCTGGGCCCTGAACTCGAAGGCGCCGGTGACGGTGCGGCTGCTGGCCTGGCCCCGCTGCACGTCCGAGGGCTCCAGGACCTCCCCGGTGACGGTGTCGACGGTGCCCGCGCTGCGCGCGAGCCCGGTGACCCGGTGCCGGAACCTCAGCTGGACCAGACCGCGCGCGGCGCCGGCCCGGACGCGGCGTACGAACGGTGCGATCAGCCCGGGGCCGGTCCCCCAGGTGATGTGGAAGCGGGGAACGGAGTTGCCGTGGCCGGTGGCGTCGTATCCGCCGCGCTCGGCCCAGCCGACCACCGGGAAGAAGCGGACACCCTGCCGGTGCAGCCAGGCCCGTTTCTCGCCGGCCGCGAAGTCGACGTACGCCTCCGCCCATGCGCGCGGCCAGTGGTCCTCGGGGCGGTCGAATGCGGCGGTGCCCATCCAGTCCTGGAGGGCCAGGGCGTGGCTGTCCTTGATCCGCAGCCGGCGCTGCTCCGGCGAGTCGACGAGGAAGAGGCCGCCGAAGGACCAGAACGCCTGGCCGCCCATCGACTGCTCGGGCTCCTGGTCCAGCAGGATCACCTTCCGGCCGGCGTCCACCAGTTCCGCGGTCGCGGTGAGCCCGGCGAGGCCCGCCCCGATGACGATGACATCAGCGTCGTAGGCCATGGGGCCAGTTCCTCTCGACGTGGCTACCGGTCGGTATGCCGTGACCGACGGGACAGATCCTTCGGCAGGAGGAGTGACGGCGTCAACCGCCTGCTCCCGGGTACTCGCCGTGCGTAGGTTCGAGCGTCGTGCGCCATGGACGGGCGGCGCCTGTCGAGAAGCGGTCAACCACGGGCGGGGCACAGTCCGGGGCGTTACAGTCGGCGTGATACGCCTGCCGTGACCCCGTTGAATCATCGAGGTACAGCGTGTCGGTACTGGTTCTGGCCCTCGCCGTGAGCGCGGCCTTCTGCCTGGGCACCGGGTTTGTGCTGCAGCAGAACGCCGCACAGCACGCGCCGCTCAGCGACTTCCTCTCCCCCCGGCTGCTGCTGGACCTGGTGAAGATGCCCCGCTGGCTCGGCGGCATCGGCCTGATGGTGGTCGGTATGGGCCTCAGCGCCGTCGCGCTGGCCCATGGGGAGATCTCCCTGGTCGAGCCGCTGGTCGCCACGAACCTGCTGTTCGCGCTGGCCGAGTCCCGCCGGCAGACCAGACAGCCGCTGGGCCGTCAGGGGTGGGCCGGGCTCGTGCTGCTCGCCGGTGGCGTCACGGCGTTCATCGTGGCGGGGCGGCCCAGGGCGGGCGTCGCGGTCACGGATCCGGTGCGGCACTGGTTGATCATCGGCGTGATGGTCGGCCTGGCGCTGCTGCTGACGGCCTATGCGAAGAAGTCACGGCTGATAATCGGGCCGGTGCTCCTGGGCCTGGCGGCGGGGCTGCTGTACGGGGTGCAGGACGCACTCACCCGGGTGAGCGGGCAGCGGCTCACGGCGGGCGGCTGGACGGAGTTCGTCACCGGCTGGCAGCCCTACGGTGTGCTGGTGCTCGGGGTGACGGGGCTGATCCTGGTGCAGAGCGCGTTCGAGACGGCGCCGCTGCGGATGTCCCTGCCCGCGCTGACCGCCGCCCAGCCGTTGGCCGGGATCGTGTGCGGGGTGGGCTTCCTCGGGGACCGGCTGCGCACCGACACCGGCGCGCTTGCCTGGGAGACGGCGGGACTCGCGGCGATCGTCTTCGGCATCGTGCTGCTGGGCCTGCACCCGGCCATGCCCCGGGGGGCGGCTGAGCCGGAACGCGAACGGGACCTCCAGGCGGGGTGAGGCCCGCGGCGCCGGAGCGCGGACGGGTCCGTGGCGTGCGGGCGGGACGCACGGTGCCGGCCGGCGCTGCTTGGATGGGTGTATGAGTGCCGCAGACGAGCTCCTCGACATCGTGGACGAGAACGACAGGGTCATCGGGCAGTCGCCGCGCGGGGAGGCGTACGCGAGCGGACTGCGCCACCGGTGTGTGTTCATCCAGGCGCGGGACGGCGAGGGCCGGCTGTTCGTGCACCGCCGCACCTCCACCAAGCTGGTCTTTCCGTCCCTGTACGACATGTTCGTCGGCGGGGTCGTCGGCGCGGGCGAGTCCTACGACGACGCCGCCCTGCGGGAGGCGGAGGAGGAACTCGGCGTCAGCGGGCTGCCCCGGCCCGAACCGCTGTTCAGGTTCCTGTACGACGACGGCCCCGGCCGGAGCTGGTGGTCCTCGGTCTACCAGGTCCGCTGCGACCTGCCCGTCAGCCCCCAGGCCGACGAGGTCGCCTGGTACGCCTTCCTGCCGGAGGAGGAGGTGGACCGCCGGCTGTCCGGCTGGGAGTGGGTCCCGGACGGCCTGGCCGCGTACCGACGTCTCAAGGAGTACCGGCGGGCCACGGCCTGAATCCCCGCCCGGACCGTGCCGCCGCCGCCCCGCCGGGCCCCCGGTGACGGACGGGTAGGGTCCTGCACGTGAGCGAATTCGTGCGGAACGTCCGGCTGTGGTTCGCGCCCCAGGAGATCCGGCAGGAGGGCCGTACGCCCGACTACCGCTTCTCGCTGGCCAACGAGCGCACCTTTCTGGCCTGGCTGCGCACCGCGCTGGCGCTGATCGGCGGGGGTTTCGCCGTGGACCAGTTCCTGCCGGACCTGCGCTGGGCCTGGCGGGCCGGGCTCGCCCTGGGGCTGCTGGGCGCCGGCGTCCTGTGCTCGTTGCGCGCCATCAACCACTGGGTGCGCTGCGAGCGGGCCATGCGGCGCGGCGAGGACCTTCCCGCGTCGCGTTTCCCGGCACTGCTGAGCATCGCCGTCGCCGTGGTGGCGGTCGCCATGGTCGTGATCGTCGTCCTCGGCTGGGAAGGATGAACGCCCCGGCCCCGGAGCGCGACCCGGGACTCCAGCCGGAGCGCACCCGGCTCGCCTGGCGCCGCACCACTTTGTCGAGCACCGTTGCCGCCGTTCTGGCCGCGAAGACGGCGCTGCACGACGGGACGGCGGCCGGCTTCGCCGCGGTCATCCTGTGCGGCCTGCTCTGGCTCGGCTTCCTGACCCTCGCTCACCTGCGCATCCGTGCCCTGGCCACCGCGGAGACCGGCCCCGCCACACGACTGCGGACCCGCCACGCCACCGCAGCGACCCTCTGCACGGCCGCCCTCGCCCTGTGCGCGGCCGCACTGGTGTTCTGAGCACGCTCGGCGTGCTCACACGGCACGCTTGTCGAGCGAGTCGAGATTGCCCCTTTTGGTACTGTTCATCCGGCCGGTTTCTCCTCCCACCGGTTTCTCCTCCCACCGGTTTCTCCTTCCGTCAGTCCGAACCGCCCCTCGCACGACACCTTCGAAGGTGAGCGCCATGAGCACCCAGCACGCGGAACACACAGGACACCCTCACAGCCACGGCCCGGCCTGCGGGCACGACGCCGTACCGCACGGGGATCACGTCGACTACGCCCACGACGGCCATCTGCACCGTGAGCACGGCGGCCATTGGGACGAGTGCGACGCCGGGGGGCACGTCACCCACGAGGGACACGAGCACCAGCACGGCGAGGGCTGTGGCCACCGCGCGGTCCCGCACGGCGACCACGTCGACTATCTGCACGACGGCCACCGGCACGCCGGGCACGAGGGACACTGGGACGACCACTGACGACTCCGCGGCCGCACGGGGAACCCCTGCTTCCGCGGGCTCGTTGCCGACTGGCAGGCTTGGTCACCGGTTGACGACGACTCAGGGGGTCCCATGGCCGCGGCGGAACCGTACACGGTCGCACTCGCCGACGACGTACACGCCTATGTGCAGCCGGACGGCGGATGGTGTCTGAACAACGCCGGGTTCGTGGCGGACGGCACCACGACCCTGCTTGTCGACACCGCGGCGACCGAGCGCCGCACACGCGCCCTGGCCGCCGCCATCGCGGCCACCGGGGCGGCCGCGCCGCGGTTCGTCGTCAACACCCACCATCACGGCGACCACACCTACGGCAACTCCCACTTCGCGCCGTTCGCCACGATCGTCTCGCACGCCGGCTGCCGACGGGAGGCGCTCGCGAGCGGACACAACCTGCCGCTGGTGTGGCCCGGGATCGACTACGGGGACATCCGTATCCGGGGCGCAGATGTGACGTACACCGACCGGACGACGATGCATGTCGGCGGGATCGACGCACAGATCATCCATACCGGCGTCGCCCACACGGTCGGGGACTCCGTGGTGTGGCTGCCGCACCGCCGGGTGCTGTTCGCCGGTGACCTCGTCTTCGAGGGCGGTACGCCGTTCCTCCTGATGGGTTCGCTCAGCGGCTCGCTGCGCGCCCTCCACACGCTGCGCGAACTGGGTGCCGAAACGGTGGTGCCGGGCCACGGCGCGATCACCGACCCCTCGGAGTTCGACCGCACCGAGCGCTATCTGCGGTTCGTCGCGGACGTGGCTCAGGAGAACCACGCGGCGGGCCGTACACCGCTCCAGGCCGCCCAGGCCACCGACCTCGGGGAGTTCGCGCAGTGGCGCGAGAGCGAGCGGCTGGTGGCCAATCTGCACCGCGCCTACGCCGAGCTGGACGGCCGCCCGGAGGGCTCACCCCTGGATCTGCTGCCCGCCTTCCATGACATGGCGGTCATGAACGGTGGGGAGATGGTGGCCAGCCACGCATGAGGGCACGGCGGCGCGTCGCCGCCGTGCCGGTACCCCGGCAGTCGGCGCCACGGAGAGCCCGTGGCGCCGATCACGTTCGCGCCACCCACTGGACGACATACCGACCGGTCGGCATCATGATGGTGGTCCCGTTTCCGCGCATGTAGGAGCAATGATGAGCCCAGACCACCCGCCGGGTCTCGATCTCGACCGGCTGCGCGGGCTGCTCGACACCGAGCGGCCCGGCCTGGTGAACGGTCCCCTGACCGGCCGGCTGATCGAGGGCGGGCGGTCCAACCTCACCTACGCCGTCTCGGACGGCACGGCCCGGTGGGTCGTACGACGTCCCCCGCTCGGGCACGTCCTGGCCACCGCGCACGACATGAAGCGCGAGCACCGGGTGATCAGCGCGCTGCACCCGACGGCCGTCCCGGTGCCGCGCCCGGTGCTGCTGTGCGAGGACGACTCCGTCCTCGGCGCCCCCTTCTACGTGATGGACTTCGTCGAGGGCACCCCCTACCGCACCGCCGAGCAACTCGCCCCGCTCGGCCCGCAGCGGACCCGGGACGCGATCCTCGGGCTGGTGGACACCCTGGTGGAGCTGCACGCGGTGGACCCCGCCGAGGTGGGGCTCGCCGACTTCGGCCGCCCCGAGGGCTTCCTGGACCGGCAGCTGCGCCGCTGGGGCAAGCAGCTGGACGCCTCCCGCAACCGGGAGCTGCCCGGCATAGACGAGCTGCACGCCGCACTCGGCCGCGCGCTGCCCGTCTCGCCCCAGGCCACCGTGATCCACGGCGACTACCGCCTGGACAACGTACTGCTCGGCGACGACGACCGGATCGCCGCCATCCTGGACTGGGAGATGTCCACGCTCGGCGACCCGCTCACCGACGTCGGCCTGCTGGTGATGTACAGCGTGCCCCTGCGGCTGCCGGACTCCCCCATCTCCACCACCGCCATCGCCGAGGGACACCCGGACCCGGCCGAGCTGATCGAGCGGTACGCCGCCCGCTCGGGACGCGACCTCACCGCCGTCTCCTGGTACACGGCGTTCGCCTGGTTCAAGCTGGCCGTGATCCTCGAGGGCATCCACTACCGCTACACCCTCGGCCAGACGGTCGGGCGGGGCTTCGACCGCATCGGCGAACTGGTGCCCGTGTTCATCGAGCACGGCCTGACCACCCTCCAGGAAGGCTGAACCGTCATGGACTTCGCGTTCGACGCGCGCACCGAGGAACTGCGCGCCAAGCTGCTCGCCTTCATGGACGAGCACGTCTATCCGGCGGAGGCCGTCGCCGAAGAGCAGCGGGCGGGGCTGGCCTCCCCGTGGGACACCCCCGCGATCGTCGAGGAGCTGAAGGCCGAGGCCCGCCGGCAAGGCCTGTGGAACCTGTTCCTGCCCGACGCCGAGTACGGCGCCGGGCTCACCAACCTCCAGTACGCGCCGCTCGCCGAGATCACCGGCCGCTCCCCGCAGCTCGCGCCCACCGCACTGAACTGCGCGGCGCCCGACACGGGCAACATGGAGGTGCTCGCCCAGTTCGGTGACGAGCGGCAGAGGAAGCAGTGGCTGGAGCCGCTCCTCGCCGGGGAGATCCGGTCGGCGTTCGCCATGACCGAGCCCGAGGTGGCCTCCTCGGACGCCACCAACATCACCACGCACATCGAGCGCGACGGCGACGAGTACGTCATCACCGGCCGCAAGTGGTACATCTCCGGGGCGATGAACCCGGACTGCAAGATCCTCATCGTGATGGGCAAGACGGACCCGGACGGGGCCGACATCCGCCGTCAGCAGTCGATGGTGCTGGTCCCGCGCGACACGCCCGGCGTGCACGTCAAGCGGGCGATGCAGGTGTACGGCTACGAGGACCACTACCACGGCGGTCACGCCGAGGTCGTCTTCGACCACGCGCGCGTGCCGGTGTCGAACCTGATCGGGGAGGAGGGCGGCGGCTTCGCCATCGCCCAGGCCCGGCTCGGTCCCGGCCGCATCCACCACTGCATGCGGCTGATCGGCATGGCCGAGCGGGCGATCGAGCTGATGTGCGTCAGGGCCGTCTCCCGCACCGCCTTCGGCAAGGCGCTGGCCCAGCAGGGCGTGGTGCAGGGGTGGATCGCCGATGCCCGTGTGGCTGTGGAGCAGCTGCGGCTGCTGGTGCTGAAGACCGCGTGGATGATGGACACGGTCGGCAACAGGGGCGCCCACACCGAGATCCAGGCCATCAAGATCGCAACTCCGCGCACGGTCGTCGACATCCTCGACAAGGCGGTCCAGCTGCACGGCGCGGGCGGGGTGAGCCAGGACTTCCCGCTGGCCGAACTGTGGGCGGCGGCCCGGACCCTGCGGCTCGCGGACGGGCCGGACGAGGTGCACCAGCGGTCCCTGGCGCGCCGGGAGCTGAAGAAGTACCTCTGAGACACAAGTGCGGGGCGGCCGTGGAGACGGCCGCCCCGCATACGTATGCGCTCAGGGCCGCAGCGCCCGCAGCAGCAGGTCCGCGAGATGGTCGGCGACCTGCTGGGGACTGAGCGGCCCGTCGGGGCGGTACCAGGTCGACAGGTGGTGCACCGAGCCGAAGTGGTAGTCGACCACCAGGTCGGCGGGCGTGGCGGTGGAGAACACGCCCTTCCTCTGGCCCTCCTCGATCAGGGCGCGGAACCGTTCGTGGTAGCGGCGCCGCTCGGCGCGTACCTGCTTGTTCTTCTCCGGGCTCAGGTGGTGCATGGACCGGAAGAAGATCATCGCGTCGTCGAGGTTCTCGATCGTGGTGACGACGACGTCCGCGGCCGCGCCCCGCAGCCGCTTCTCGATCGGCTCGTCGGCGTCCGCAAAGGCGTCGAGGCGCTCCTGCTGGATGCGCAGCACCCGCGCGTACACCTCGTGCAGCAGATCGTCCTTGGAGCCGAAGTAGTGGTAAAGCGCACCCTTGGTGACGCCGGCCGCCTCGACGATCTCCTGCACGGATGTGCGGTCGTACCCCTGATCGGCGAAGAGCCGGGTGGCGGCGGCCAGCAGCCGCTTCGGGACGGGTGTACCGTCACCGTCCGTCGTTCTGGGCACTGCCGCCACCTGCCTTTCCTGGATGCTTACTTGCTGTTCTGCGATCGGGAACGCAGTTCCCGACGGAGGATCTTCCCACTCGCCGTTTTCGGCAGATCGGGGAGGATCTCCACCTGGCGCGGGTACTTGTAGGCGGCCAGTCTCTCCTTGCAGTACGCGGCCAGTGCGCCCGGGTCCGTCTCGGTGCCCGCGCGGAGGCTGATGTACGCCTTGACGGTCTCCCCGCGGTAGCCGTCGGGCACCCCGACGACGGCCGCCTCGCGCACCGCCGGATGGGTGTAGAGGACGTCCTCCACCTCGCGCGGCCACACCTTGAAGCCGGACGCGTTGATCATGTCCTTCTTGCGGTCGACGACGTACAGCCAGCCCCGCTCGTCCATGAATCCGATGTCCCCGGTGCGCAGTTCGCCGTCCGGGAAGGTCTCGGCGGTGGCATCGGGCCGTCCCCAGTAGCCGGGCACCACCTGCGGCCCCCGGACCACGATCTCGCCCTGCTCACCGAACGGTACCTCCTGCCCCTTGTCGTCGACGATGCGGACGACCGTGTCGGGGCCCGGCAGGCCCACGGCGAGCGTCCCGGAGACGGGGTCCACGGGGGCCTCCCGGCCGGGCGGCACGGAGGCGCAGGGCGCGGTGCACTCGGTGAGGCCGTAGCCGTTGCGGATGTACGGCCCGAAGCCGGCCCGGAACTTCTCCACCAGGGCGGGCGGCAGCGGGGCTCCGCCGGAGGAGATGACCTTGAAGGAGGAGAAGTGGCCAGGGGTGACGGACGGGTGGGCGGCCAGCGCCATGAAGGCCGTCGACGGGCCCACGGTGTAGTGGGGCCGGTGCTCGGCGAAGGCGTCGAGGACGACGCCCGCGTCGAAGCGGTAGGCGAGGACGAGCGTCCCTCCGCTGGTGAGACAGGACGCCAGCTCGCACACCATGCCGGTGATGTGGAACAGCGGCGCCAGCGCGAAGTAGACGGGCACCTCCGGCAGGCCCAGTCCGGTCCGCTGCCGCTCGGCGTTGTACATGACGTTGCCGTGGGTGTTGACCGCGCCCTTGGGGGTGCCGCTGGTGCCCGAGGTGTAGCTGATCAGCGCGATGTCGGAGGATGCCGGGTCGCGGCCCTCGGGCGCCGGGTGGCCCTGCCGTGCGACGGCCATGAGGTCGTCCGCGTCGGCGGCCGGTTCCGCCCGTTCGAAGGTCAGCACCCGTGCGTCGCCCCGGGTCTGGAGGTCGAGCTCGCACGCGGTGAGCACGATACGGACCGGCGAGCCGGCGGCCGTGTCGCGCAGATACGCCTCCCACGCGCGGTCGGCGCACACCAGGGCGCTCACCTCTGCGTCCTTGAGGACGTGGGTGACCTCGCCCGACTTGTACATCGGGTTGACGGGCACGACGGTCGCGCCCGCCTTCCAGGCCCCCAGCAGGGCGATCACGAAGTGCGGGGAGTTCTGCAACAGGATCGCGACCCGGTCCCCGCGCTCGAGGCCCCGGGCGGCCAGGTGCCCGGCGACCGAGTCGGTGAGGCCGTCCAGTTCGGCGTAGCTGAGGCGCCCGTCGAAGTAGGCGAGGGCGGTACGGTCCCCGGGGACCGCGCGCAGGGCGTGCACGAGGGAGTCGGCGGGGTGGAGGGGGGCGCGCTGGGCGTCGCTGAGCAGGGCGAGCCAGGGCTTGGCGGCGTACCGGGACGTGCTCACCGGGCGGACTCCCACTTCTGCTGGAGATGGTTCATGTTCGTCAGCCAGCGATCCGGCTCGGTGGCGCGCGCCTGATAGTACGCGGCTACCTCGGGGTGCGGCAGGATCAGGAAGCGATCGTCCTCGATGCCCCTGATGAGCGCGTCGGCGACGTCCGAGGGGTCGATCGCGGTGGGTGCGAGCACCAGTTCGCCGGCGCTTCCGGAGGCGGTCAGCATGTCGGTGCGGACGCCCTGGGGGCAGATCGCATGGACCTTGAGGCCGCGGTGGCGGTAGGTCAGCGAGAGCCACTCGGCGAAGGCGTACGCCCCGTGCTTGGTGACGCTGTAGGGGGCGGCGCCGATCATGGTGAGCAGTCCGGCGGCCGAGACGGTGGAGACGAAGCGACCCTCGCCGCGCTCCAGCCAGGCGGGCAGCAGGGCGCGGGCGGCGCGGACGTGCGCCATGACGTTCACGTCCCAGGCCCGCTCCCACACCTCCTCGTCGGCGGCCTCGGTGCCGCCGGAGCCGAGGCCCGCGTTGGCGCAGTAGACGTCGACCGTGCCGCCGAGGGCGTCCCGCGCCTCGGTCAGGACCGCGGAGGCGTCTCCGGGGACCGCGATGCCGCCGATCTCGTCGGCCACTGCCTTCGCCCGTTCGGCGTCCAGGTCGTTGACGACGACCCGCGCCCCCTCGGCGGCGAAGCGGCGGGCCAGCGCGGCCCCGATGCCGCCCCCCGCCCCGGTGACGACCACTCCCGCATCCTGCACGGCTTCCACCATCGGTCTCCTTCGACGCGACGCCACGCGGCCCGGCTCTGCCGCAGTCGGCTCTGCTGCGAACGACAGACTAACCAGTCGGTATGTAACGAGGGAAGGGGCTCCTCCGATGGGGCGTGCGCATGGTACGTGCGCATGACAGGTCCGTCGATCACGGAGGTCACCGCATGAGGCTGTCCCGACGAGGGCTGCTCACCGCGACCACGGCGACGGCCGTGTCGGTCTCGGCGCCCAAGGCGTCCGGAACATCAGTCACCTCAGCCACGTCCGTCACCTCTGCCACGTCTTCCGGCACGCCTTCTGTCACGCCGGCCGACTCCGGCGCCAAGCGCGGCAGACGCGTGCGCACCGGTTTCGAGCGGCTGGCGGCGGACGGCTATGCGCTCCTGGACGGCCGGCGGGTCGGGGTGGTCACCAATCCGACCGGTGTGACCCGGGACCTGCGCCACATCGTCGACGTGATGCACGCCGACCCCCGGGTGAACCTGGGCGCGGTCTTCGGCCCCGAGCACGGCTTCCGCGGCACCGCGCAGGCGGGCGGCTCCGAGGGGCGCTACGACGATCCGGCGACCGGACTTCCCGTGTACGACACCTACGGAAAGAGCGGACAGGCGCTCGCCGACGTCTTCACGGCTTCCGGCGTGGACACCGTCGTCTTCGACATCCAGGACGTGGGCGCCCGCTTCTACACGTACATCTGGACCCTCTACGACTGCATGGAGGCGGCACGGCTGGCGGGCAGACGGTTCGTGGTCCTGGACCGGCCCAATCCGGTGACCGGACGGTCCGCCCGGGGACCGGTCCTGCACACGGAGTTCGCGAGTTTCGTGGGACGGCAGCCGGTCTCCCAGGCGCACGGGATGACGGTGGCGGAGCTGGCGCTGCTGTTCAACGGGGAGTTCCTGAGCGCACCCGTCCCGCTCGACACCGTCCTGATGACGGGCTGGAGGCGGTCGGACTTCCACGACGTCTCCGGTCTCCCCTGGGTGCCGCCGAGCCCCAACATGCCGACCCCCGACACCGCGCTGGTCTACTCCGGAACCTGTCTGTTCGAAGGCACCAGTCTCTCGGAGGGACGCGGCACCACCCGCCCCTTCGAAATGCTGGGCGCGGAGGGCGTCGACGGACGGTGGGCGGCCGAGGCGGAGCGCCTTCGCCTGCCCGGGGTGCACTTCAGGGAGGCGTACTTCACGCCCACGTTCTCCAAGTTCCAGGGGAGGACCGTCGGCGGCGTGCAGATCCATGTGCACGACCGGGCCGCGTACGACCCCGTCCGCACCGGGATCGCGCTGCTCGTGACCGCCAGGAAGGTGTGGAGCGGCTTCGCCTGGCGTCCCGACGCCTGGATCGACAGGCTCACCGGATCCGCCCGGGTACGCACGATGATCGACGCGGGCGCGGGCGCCGACGAGGTCGTGGCCGCCTGGCAGGACGAGCTGCACGCCTTCCGGCGGGTCCGCGAGAGGTACCTCGTGTACGCATGAGTCGTGCCGTATGGCCAAGTTGCCCCGGCGGCAGGACGATGCGGACACAGCGCACTCGGCCTCGGGGCAAGGGGGTCCTCATGGCGGTACCGGCGATCGGTGTGAATCCCTACTGGGAGCTGACCTTCGACGCGGACGGCGACGTGGACGGTGCCGAGCGGGACCGGCTGCTCGCGGACGTGACCCGGCGCGGAGTGCGGGACCTGCTGGTCTTCGCGCACGGCTGGAACAACGAGCGCCCCGGCGCGACCCGGCTCTACGGCCGCTTCTTCGCGCCCATGCCCTCACTCGCGCCGAAGGCCCGCCTGGGCTATGCCGGCGTGATCTGGCCGTCGATGATGTTCGCGGACGAACCGGTACCCGATTTCCCTCGGTCGGCCGTGGCGGACGCTTCTTCGGCCGCCCGGCCGGGGCTGGACGAGAGCAGTCGGCAGGCGCTGGCGAAGGTCTTCCCCGGCCGCGCGACCGAGGTGGACGAGCTGGCCCGGCTGCTGGACCGGCCCCCGGACGACGCCGCCTCGCTGGAGGAGTTCGGCCAGCTCGTACGGCTGCTGGTGGAGGTGGATCCGCAGGGGCCGCAGGCCGCGTGCGCCGGGGACACGGGGCGGGAGGGGCCGTCCGGGAGCGGTCCCGCGATGCTGTCGGAGGACATGACACAGGTGTGCCGGGTCTTCGCACGGGCTCTGGAACAGGTGGAGTCGGCGGCGGCTGCGGGCGTGGAGGGGTTCTCGTGGACGCCGAAGGGGCTGTGGGACGGGGCCCGTGAGGTGTTGCGGCAGGCCACGTACTACGCGATGAAGCGGCGCGCGGGCACGGTCGGGGAACGCGGGCTCGGGCCGGTGATCGGGCGGCTGGCGCGGACTGCACCGGGCGTGCGCGTGCATCTCGTCGGCCACAGTTTCGGCGGGCGGCTGGTGTCGTTCGCGCTGCGCGGACTGCCGGACGGCGTGCGCACGGTGAAGTCCGTGACGCTGCTCCAAGGGGCCTTCTCCCACTACGCGTTCGCGGCCCGCCTCCCGGGCGACTCGCGCTCCGGCGGCGTCCTGCACGGCTACCGCGATCGTGTCGACGGGCCACTGGTGTGCTGCTACTCCGGCTTCGACTCGGCGCTCGGCACGCTCTACCCGCTGGCGTCGCGGATGGCCGGGGACGATCGCTCGCTGACCGACGGGCTCGCGGAGGGCTTCGACATCGGCCGGTTCCTCGGGCCCGAGTGGGGTGCGATGGGGCACGACGGCGTGCAGGCGGTGGACGGCACCCGGGGCCTTACACTCGCCGACGCGCTACGGGGGCTGCCTGCGGCGGGCTGTGTGAACGTCGACGCGTCCGCCGTGGTCTGCCACGGCGGACCGCCCTCCGGCGCGCACAGCGACATCGTGCACCGGGAACTGGCGCAGCTGGTGCTGGCGGCGGGCCGGGTGGTCTGACCCGCCGCCGCTTCCGGCCTACCGGTGCGAGGTGTACTCCACCACCTGCTGGAACGTCGGCCGGTTCTGCCAGCTGATCCTGCCGTGCTTGATGCCGCCGAGGGTGCGCTGGACGATCGAGTCGGCGCACCACTGATCACCGGCCGAGCACTGGTCGTCGCCGGGGTACACCTGGGACGCCGTCAGTCCGGCGGCCTGCTTGAGGGTGCTGATCAGGATGTCCCGGCAGGCGCTCAGGCTGCCGCCGCCGCAGTACTTCTGCGTCAGCGGGCCCTGCACCGGCTCCCCCAGCACCGCCCGGATGTCCTTGTCGACATAGCTCCACCAGCCGTACTGGAAGGAGCTTCCGGCGTGCGAGCCGGTCGGGCCGTGCGCGGCCGACGGGGACTCGTCGACCGGCAGGTTGCCGGCGACGGCCGTGTACAGGTCGCTGCCGAGGCCCGGTTCGAACTCGGCCTTGACCAGCAGCGGCCACCAGGCGTCCAGGACGCGGATCGCGTCGGTGTCGGCGTAGGTCTTCGAGCCGGACGAGGTCTCCGTGCGTCGCGCGCCCGCCGACACCCACGCGGACAGCTTGCTCACCGCCGCCGCGGCCGTGGGGTCCGTGACCGCAGAGCTGTTCACGACCTTCAGCAGCTTCGGCAGCACGTCCTCGGCCCGCAGATCGGCGAGCGCCGCGTCCGCCATCGCCTCGACCAGCGCGGAGCGGGTCACCCCGCCCGCCGCCACCAGCCTCTTCACCCGGTCCTCCAGCAGATTGCCGCGGTGGACCGACCCTTCGCCCCAGGGAGCGGCCGCGTAGTCCTCGGCCTGCTTGTTGTTCCAGGAGATGTAGTAGTCCTGGTCGACGGAGTTCGGGTGCTGGGACGGCGGGGTGTAGTCCGCCGTGTTCGTCGCCGGGTCCCAGCTCCGCCATTCGTAGGGTGCCTGCGCCCACACCGGGAAGTCGGCGTCCGTGCCGTTCGCGCGCACCGGGTTGTCGCCGCTGTTGTAGTACGCGGTGTGCCGGGAGTCGGCGTAGAACCAGTTGAACGTGTAGTTGATGTGCTGCGCCGCGCTCTGGAAGTCCTGCGGGCCCTTGACGTAGCCGGGGTCGTTCAGCATCTGGAAGCCGATGATCGAGTCGGCCTCGTGCAGGTAGGAGGAGCGCAGGGTGGTGTAGGCGACCTTCTTGCCGCCGACGGTCGCGCGGTACTCGACGGGACCGTACTTCGTCCGCCAGGCCCGCATGGTGTACGAGCCGGCCGCGGTCCCGTCGGCGACGGTCGGGGACCAGGCGTTCTTCTGCTCGACCTCGTCCATGGCGGTGCAGGTGCCGTGGTACAGGTAGTGGTGGTCGTCCTGGCACAGCTCGACGGCGTAGGTGTCGATGATGTCCTGGCCGGAGGTCGTCGCGCTCCACGAGTAGTCCTGGCCACGGCCCAGTTCGACGTACATGCTCAGGCCCGCGAAGGAGGCGCCGCGGGCGCTGATGCCCGGTCCCTGGATCTCCTGGAGCATCAGCAGCTGGGGCGCGAAGTAGCCGGTCTGCGGGCCGAAGACGGCGATCGGGTGGCCGCTCGCGGTGTACCTGCCGCCGACCACGAGGGCGTTGGACATGCCGCGCCGGGCGGAGGACAGGGCCGTGGTGGCAGCGCTCTTCGAGGCACTCCTGGCACTCGCGGTGGCCCCGCTGCCGGTGCGGTCGTAGACAAGCGGCTCCTGGGTCACGGAACCGGCGTCGGGCAGTGCCGCGCCCTGCGGAGTGCCGGGCTTCGACGCGTACGGGAAGCTCTCCCCGTTGTGGACGGTGAGCACGGCCTCGGGGTCGTTGCGCTCGCGGAAGGACTCCCAGACCTTGGTGCCCTGTTCCACGCCGTACTTGGACTGGGCCGCGAGCAGGGATATGGCGTTGCCGACCTCGCCGCCACCGCCGGAGCCGAACAGGGCGCCGATCACGGAGGCGAGCGCGACCAGGTCGGTGACCTTGAAGTGCTCGATGGTGCCGGCGTTGGTGATGGCGTTCTTGTGGCCGGTCAGGACGTACTCGCCGGGGAAGTAGCGGCCGCTGTCGGAGGCGTCGATGTAGGCGTTGACACCGGCGAGATAGGCGTTGACGTCGTCGAGGGCCTGCCTGCCGCGGTCCCCGGCCGTGGCCACCGCGTGGTCGATCTGGGCCTGGAGATCGGCCTCGGTGTACGGCGCGTTGCGCCAGAACTGCTGTTCAAGCCCCTGGTTGGCGGCCGCGCCGCCGGCGAAGGAGGTCAGCCGGCCGCGTCCGACGTGCCGGAAGACGTCCATCAGCCACAGCCGGTCCTCGGCCGCCGCATACCCGGCACCGAACTCGGTGCCGTATCGGGTGGTGCCGGTGATGTGCGGGACGCCCGTCTTCTTGTCGCGGACGATCGTCACGTCGCCGCGGCCCGCGGGCTTCTCGGTGGACGCGACCTGACCGGACGGGACCCCGAACGACGCGTCGTTGAAGAAGGTGTTGATCTGGGCGTCGGTAAGTGCGGAGTAGCCCTTGGCCAGGTCGGCGTACGGGCCGAGTTGGTCCTCGGCGTGGCCGGGCTGGGTGCCGAAGGCCTGGTTGAGCAGGATCTGGGCGAGGGTGGCGTTGCCGTTCTCGCCGGGCGGGAGGGTGTCCGAACACTGGCCGCCGCAGTAGTCGTCGGCGGCCACGGCGCCGGCGGCCGTCGTGCCGTCGCCGGCCGCCGCCGCGGAGATTGGCGACAAAAGACCGCCCACGAGGACGCATATAGCAGCGGCCCCGAGGAACTTCGGAAAACTGCGGGGAGTTCTCAGTCCGGCGTGGACGTTGCGTGGGGCGCGCTGTGGCATGGCAGCTCCTCCCGACGATGGGGGTCCCCCTGCTCGAGCGGAGCCGAGAGCTCGGGGGGCGGGCGGACGTTACCGCCGGTATCCCCCGCGATTGAAGATGAACAAGCGTCAACTTTCAATAGTTCGGCAGTCGGCTTGGGGAGGTCATCGAAAAAGGATGGAGCCGAATCGCTTGTCGATACGTCTATTCGGCGACGTCCGTACGACGACGCCGAAGTAACCGAAGTACAGGTGCAGGTGTGACGGAGGTGCAGGGCGATGGCCGGTTTCCGGAGTCTGGCGAGACAGGTTCGAGACCCCGGGTGCGATCTGGCGCTACGGCGTTACTCACTGCGCAAGTGCCTGGAGAAGTTCGCCCCTTACGGGCATCGGGCGACCTGGGACCATCTGTGCTCCCGGGCCGGGTTCGGTCCCGAGGACCGCTCCCCCGATCCGGCGCGGCTCGTGGCCGCGCTGGAGGAGTTGGAGGAGGCCCGGTCCGTGTGGCTCGCCTACGAGGCCGAGTTCACACAGCGTCGCAGGAAGGAGAAGCACGACGGGCTGCGCAGACCGGGCAGTGTCGACGACTGGCACCGGCTGACCTGGGGCGGGTTCGGTGTCGCCTGGTGCGACGACCCGCGGGTCCACCCCGGTGAGCCGCTCGCCGAGGTGTTGCGCCGGCTCATCGCCGCACTGGAGCGCGAACCGGGCAAGGCCTGCCCGGTATGCGCCGGCGAGCGCCTCGTATGGAGGTACGACCTGGCCCATGAGCCGTCGTCGGGTCCGGTCTGCACGGACTGCGGCATCGTGGTGCCGGCGCCCGTGCTGACACCCGGGGCGCTGGCGGAGGCCCGGCGCGCACGGCTGCTGGTGTCGGCCTGAGCACAGCGCCCGAGGGCGCGGGGGTGCGCCGGGGATGCCGCACCCCCTATCGAGACCCGCAGCCCGCTGCCGCGCCGTGCGGACACCGGGCTGTGCCGAGCGCCCGGCCGGTGACGGAGAGGCCGGTTCAGGACAGACGGTCCCAGCGCCGCTCCGCGGCAGGGCGAGAAGCGCGGCCCGGTCGGCCGGGGCGGTTCCCCCAAGGGAGCGCAGGCGATCGGAAGCCCGCCGGGCGAACCACGACCGAAGTTCCGCCATCGCCGTGTCCTGCGCCGCCTCCGGTCAGGAGAAGGGCGCGCCTCGGCGAGGAGTTCGTCGAACCGGCCGCCCGCGCGGTGCACGAGGTGCGCGTCGGCGACGGGTGCCGCGGCCGGCGCTCGAGGGACGGCGTCACCCACCCCGCGAGGGCGGCACAGGTCTCGAAGACCTCGTCCACCGGTTCGACGGCCGCCGCGTGGTGAGGACGCCCTCCCACCAGGCGTACAGGAACGCCTCGATGGCGGCCGCCTGCTCGGGGGACCAGGAACGCCGGTCCACCCGGCTCAGCCCGCATCGCGGCGGCGTGGTGTGCGCGGCGTCGCCGCCGGCCGAAGAGGCAGACGCTACCAGCCGCAAATCCGCTGGCTCCACCCCTTTGCGACAGGGACAGTCGAGGGCGATGAAACACGGCTGAGCGACCTTGAGGAGTCCCGATGTCGACGCTGCGCGTCACCGCCGAAGTGCTGACGATCCATGAGCATCCCAACGCCGACGCACTCGAACTGGCCCAGGTGGGCCTGTACCGGGCCGTCGTCGCCAAGGGCCAGTACCGCACCGGTGACTCCGCCGTCTACATCCCCGAGCAGTCCGTGCTCCCTGCCGCGCTGATCGAGGAGCTGGGGCTGACCGGACGGCTTGCGGGCAGCACGTCCGACCGGGTCAAGGCGGTCCGGCTGCGCGGCGAGCTCTCGCAGGGCATCGTCTGCCGCCCCAGGGCGCTGGCGGACCTCGACCTCGCGCGGGCCGCGGCCGAGGGCACCGACTTCGCGGAGGTGCTCGGCATCACCAAGTGGGTGCCGCCGATCCCGCCCACCATGAGCGGCGAGGTGGAGCCCGCGCCCGGTCTGCTGCCCTGGGTGGACATCGAGAATCTCCAGCGCTATCCGGACATCTTCGCGCCGGGCGAGCCCGTCGTCCTGACGGAGAAGCTGCACGGCTCGGCGTGCCTGCTGACCTATGTCGCGGACGAGGACCGGGTGTACGTCTCCTCGAAGGGCTTCGGCGCCAAGTCCCTGGCGCTGAAGGAGGATCCGCGCAACCTGTACTGGCGGGCGGTGCGCGGTCATGGCGTCCCCGAGGCCGCGGCCCGGCTCGCCGAGCGGCTCGGCGCGCGCCGGGTGGGAATCTTCGCGGAGGTCTACGGCGCGGGCGTCCAGGATCTGACATACGGCGCCGACGGGCGGCGCGACACCCTGGGGTACGCCGTCTTCGACGTGTCCGCGGAGATCGGCGGCACACCCCGATGGCTGGACCCCGTGGACGTGCTCGCCGGGGAACTGCCGCTGGTACCGCGGCTGTACGAGGGGCCGTACGACCTCCCGCGCGTGCTGGAGTGCGCCACGGGACGGGAGACGGTGTCGGGGCGGGAGATGCATCTGCGTGAGGGAGTGGTGATCCGGCCGGTCACCGAGCGGTACAGCCCGGTGACCGGGGGGAGGGCGATCGCGAAGGCGGTCAGTCCGGCGTATCTGACCCGGAAGGGCGGCACGGAGTACGAGTGAGCGCGGGCCGGGGGCCGCTGAGCAGCGGCCCCCGGCGGCTCCCTGCGGCTCCCGGGCTTTGTTGCACCGGCCACGCCAGGCCCGAGTCCGTTGACACGGACCCCGCCCAGGACCATGCTAAGCAGTTGCTTAGGCATGTTGACTTCATCACGCGAGAGGCCGGGAACATGGCAGAGCCGAGGACCTTCACATCCGCCGACGAACTGAAGGCGGCGGTGGGCGAGCAGCTGGGGTACACCGACTGGCTGGAGATCGACCAGAAGCGGATCGACCTGTTCGCGGACGCCACGGGTGACCACCAGTGGATCCACGTCGACCCCGAGAAGGCGGCCTCGGGCCCCTTCGGCACGACCATCGCGCACGGCTATCTCACGCTGTCACTGCTCCCGCTCTTCGGACCGCAGCTGATCAGCGTCGAGGGCGTGAAGATGGGCGTCAACTACGGGACCAACAAGGTCCGCTTCCCCGCGCCCGTGCCGGTCGGCTCGCGGGTGCGCGCCACCGCGACGATCGCCGGCGTCGAGGACGTGCCGGGCGGGGTGCAGCTGGCGATGGCCTTCACATTGGAGCGCGAGGGCGGCGACAAGCCGGTGTGCGTGGCCGAGTCGGTCGCGCGCTACTACCTCTGACCGGGCCGGCCGGTCACCGCTCCCGAGCGGGCCGGCCGGCTACTTCCGCACCCCGACCATCCGCAGCACGAGGTCGGCGTAGAGCGTGCCGACCTCCTCGGGGGTGCGGGGTCCGTCCAGATTGAACCAGCGGGCCACGTCGATGCACAGGGAGAGCACGGCCAGCGTCGTGCCGCGCACGTCCAGCACGTCGAACTCGCCGGTCGCCAGCCCGTCCTCGATGATCCCGCGCACCTCGGCGTCGACCTCGCGCCGCAGGGCGAGGATCTCGGCGCGGGCCTCCGGGCCGAGCGAGTCCAGCTCGTACTGCACGACCCGGGCGGTGGTGCGCCCCCCAGCGTGCCAGCGGACGAAGGAGCTGACGGCGTCCGCGAGCCGCTCGGTCGCGGTGCCCTCCCGCCGGGCCGCCGCCCGCAGGATCTCCAGGGCCTTCTCGTGTCCGATCCGGCTGATGCGGTGGAGCAGCTCTTCCTTGGTCTTGTAGTGGATGTAGAGCGCGGCCGGGCTCATGCCCGCGCGGCCCGCGATGTCGCGGGTGGTGGTCGCGTGGTAGCCGCGCTCGGCGAAGGCCTCCACGGCGGCCAGGAGCAGCCGCCGGGCCGCGTCCGGGGTGACCTCGGCCCACGGCTGCGCCTCGCCGCCGCCCGTCTCCTCCGCCGTAGTCATCGCTGTCTCGTCCCCTCTCGCCGGCCGGAGTAACACCATACCGCCGAAGGTGAGCGAGCGCTTAGCACACCCCGGGAGCGCAGAGACGGTCAGAACGCCGAGACCCCCGTCAGCTCGCGCCCGATGACGAGCTTCTGGATCTGGCTCGTTCCTTCGTAGAGGGTCATCACCCGGGCGTCGCGCAGGAGCTTGCCGGCCGGGTACTCGTCGATGTAGCCGTAGCCGCCGAAGACCTGGAGGGCGTTGTTCGCGGCCCGGACGGCCGCCTCGGAGGCGAAGAGCTTGGCCTTGGAGGACTCGACGGCGAAGGGCAGCCCGCGGTCGATCAGATCGGCTACCCGCCACGTCAGCAGCCGCGCCGCGTCCACGTCGACGGCGATGTCGCTGAGGAGTTCCTGGACCAGCTGGTGGTGGGCGATGGAGCGGCCGAACTGCTCGCGCTCGCCGGCGTAACGGACGGCCGCGTCCAGGGCGGCCCTGGCGATGCCGACACAGCCCGCCGCGACCGACATCCGCCCCTTCGCCAGCGCGGACATGGCGATCGAGAAGCCCTTGCCCTCGGGACCCAGCATCGCGGAGGCCGGCACCCTTACGTCCTCGAGGACCAGTTCGGCGGTGGCCTGGCCGCGCAGGCCGAGCTTGCCGTGGATCGGGCGGCGGGTGAGGCCGGGAGTGTCGGTCGGCACCAGGAAGGCGGAGACGCCCCGATGGCCCGGGGCGTCCGTGGAGCGCGCGAACAGGAGCACGACGTCGGCCCAGGTGCCGTTGGTGATGAACATCTTGGTGCCGTTGACGACATAGTCGTCGCCGTCCCGGACCGCCCTGGTGGTGAGGTTGCCCGCGTCGGAGCCGGTGCCCGGCTCGGTGAGGCCGAAGCAGCCGACGTACGCGCCCGAGGTGAGCCCCGGCAGCCACCGCCGCTTCTGCCCCTCGTCGCCCCAGGCGGCGACGGTCTTGGCGACGAGACCGAGGGAGACCGAGACGATGCCGCGCACGGACGAGTCACCGCGGCCCAGTTCCTCGGTCACCAGGCAATACGCGAGGTGGTCGCCGCCGGAACCGCCGTACTCCTCGTCGATGGTCAGTCCGAGGAAGCCGAGCCGGCCCAGCTTCTTCACGATGGCCCGGTCGACCTCCTCGGCCCGGTCCCAGGCGACGACGTGCGGGGCGACCTCACGGGCCACGAAGTCCTCGGCCAGCCGCCGCACGGCGGCCTGCTCCTCGCTGAGCTCCAGATTCACGACGCGTCACCCCAAGGGAAGGTCCGGGAAGCTCGGGAGGAGATCCCGGAGGTCTTTCATATCCGCACCTTTAAATTAGCACTGCTAGTTTCTAGGTGCAGCCCTACTATGTGCGCCATGGCCCGACCGCGCAAGCCCCTCCTGAGCACCGACCGCATCGTCGCCGCGGCACGGGAACTGGTGGACGCGGAGGGCCTCGCGGCGGTCTCCACCCGCCGTCTCGCCGCCGAGCTCGGGGTGAGCGGGCCCTCCCTCTACAACCACTTCCGCACCAAGGACGAGATCCTGGAGGCGGTGGCGGACTCGGTGAGCGCGCAGGTCGACCTGTCGATGTTCGAGGACGGCCGGCCCTGGCGGAGGGCGCTGCACGACTGGGCGGTCTCCTACCGGGCCGCCCTGCGCGACCACCCGAACATCGTGCCGGTACTGGCGCGCGGCCCCGGCCGCCGCCCGGCCGCGCTGCACCTCGCGGACGCCGTGTACGGCGCGATGGTCGACGCGGGCTGGCCGCCCGCGCAGGCCACCTCCATCGGCGCGCTGATGCGCTACTTCGTGATGGGCTCCGCGCTCGGCTCGTTCGCGCGCGGTTTCGTGGACGACGCCGCGGCGTACGATCCCGCCGACTACCCGCACCTCGGCCAGGCCCACCGGCTCGCCGAGCAGCAGGAGAAGATCGACGAACGCGCCTTCGAGACGGGGCTCACGGCGCTGCTGGACGGGCTGGAGCAGCAGTACCGGCAGATCGCCCCGACCGCGTAGGCGGATGGACCCTCCCGGCCGGACATGCCTCCCCGTTCCCGTCCGGCCGCGGAGTTCCTAGAACACCACCAGCGCCCGGCCTCCTCTGCCCGCGAGCATGGTGTCGAACGCCGCCGGGATGCCCTCCAGGGCGATGCGCTCCGTCACCAGCGCCCCGAGGTCCAGACGGCCGGAGCGTACGTGCTCGGCCAGGACCGGCAGGTCCTCGGCGGGGTTCGTGTTGCCGTAGACGCAGCCCGACAGGGT
Source organism: Streptomyces sp. NPDC046931 (assembly GCF_040644655.1). Lineage (NCBI taxonomy): Bacteria > Bacillati > Actinomycetota > Actinomycetes > Kitasatosporales > Streptomycetaceae > Streptomyces > Streptomyces sp. NPDC046931. Next base: position 69,570 of record NZ_JBEYWX010000021.1, on the reverse strand, counting down.
GCGGCCCCAGTGGAAGAGCTCCAGGGCGTTGAAGGTGACCTGCTGGTCCTTGCCGCCGATGCCGACGACCGTCGTACGGCCGCCGCGTCGCGTGGCGTCCCAGGCCGCGCGGATCGTGACCGCGCGGCCCACGCACTCCACCGCCACGTCGACGCCCTGCTTGTCCGTGAGAGCGCGGATCTCGCGCGAGGTGGCGTCGGAGGCGAGCAGGTAGTCGGTGGCGCCCGCCCGTCGGGCCAGCTCCTCCTTGGCGGGGGACACGTCCACCGCGACGATCCGCTCCGCGCCCGCGATCCGGGCCGCCTGAAGGGCCGCGAGGCCCACCCCGCCGACGCCGAACACCGCCACCGTCTCCCCCGGCCGCACGCGGGCCGCGTGATGCACGGCCCCGTACCCGGTGAGGACGGCACAGCCCAGCAGGGCCGCGTCGGTCAGCGGCACTCCCTCGGGTGCCGGCAGCACACAGGAGGCCGCCACCACCGTCTCCTCGGCGAACGCGGCCACGTTGAGGCCGGGGTACAGATCGGTCCCGTCGTCCGCGCGACGGGCGTAGACGTCCCCGGAGCCGGTCAGCGCGTTCGCGCACAGCCACACCTCGCCCCGTGCACAGGCAGGGCAACTGCCGCAGGACGGCGCCCAGTTGAGGACGACACCGTCGCCCGGTGCGACATGGGTGACACCCTCCCCCACGGACACCACCGTCCCCGCGCCCTCGTGTCCGAGGACCGCGGGCACCGGCACCCGCATGGTGCCGTTGGACAGCGACAGGTCGGAGTGGCACACCCCGGCGGCGGCCAGCCGGACACGGACCCGGCCGGGGCCCGGTTGCGGCAGCTCGATGCCGGTGATCTCCAGCGGGCCACCGACGGCGGGCAGCACAGCGGCACGGACCATCTCGGTCAGCCTTCCTGAAACTGAAGGGACTTGGTCTGGAGGTACTCGGCGAGCCCGTGCGAACCCAGCTCGCGCCCCACCCCCGACTGCTTGTAGCCCCCGAACGGGGCCAGGGGGTTGAAGCGGCCGCCGTTGATGTCGACCTGACCGGTCTCCATCCTGCGCGCGAACGCGGCGGCCTCCGCGTCGTCGCCCGCCCAGACGGCGCCGGCGAGCCCGTAGACCGTACCGTTGGCGATCCGCAGGGCGTCCTGCTCGTCCTCGTAGCGCAGAATCGACAGCACCGGGCCGAAGATCTCCTCCTGGGCGATCGTCATCTCCGGGGTGACCTCGGCGAAGACGGTGGGCCGTACGTAGTAGCCGCGTTCGCGCGGGGCGTCCGCGCCGCCCGCGACCAGGCGCGCGCCCTCCGCCACGCCCTGGTCGATGTAACCGCGCACCCGCGCCTGCTGCTTGGCGCTCACCAGCGGCCCGATGCGGTCGCCGTACTTGTCCGCGGCCGCGGCCGCCAGCCCGACCGCCTCCTCGTACCGGTCGCGGTGCACCAGCATCCGCGTCCAGGCGCTGCATGTCTGGCCGGAGTTGGCCATCACGTTCGCGACGCCGACGTTCACCGCCCTGGCGAGGTCGGCGCTCGGCAGGATGACGTTCGCCGACTTGCCGCCCAGTTCCAGGGCGACCTTCTTGACGGCCGCCCCGGCCGTGGCGCCGATCAGCCGGCCCACGGCCGTGGATCCGGTGAACGAGACCAGGTCGACGCCCTCGTGCGCGGCGAGCGCCTGGCCCGCGACCGGCCCGAGGCCGGTGACGAGCTGGAACACGCCGGCCGGCACGCCCGCCTCGTGCACCGCCTCCGCGAACAGCTGGGCCGTCAGCGGGGTGTCCTCGGCGGGCTTGAGGACGACGGTGCAGCCCGCCGCGAGCGCGGGGGCGACCTTGGCGACGATCTGGTGGAGGGGGTAGTTCCAGGGCGTGATGGCACCCACGACTCCGACCGGCTCATGGTGGACGGTGGAGTTGCCGACCTTCTCCTCGAAGGCATGGCCGGCGGCCAGTTCGGCGTACGAGCCCGCCACCGCGATCGGCAGGCCCACCTGCACGGTCCGGGAGAACGACGGCGGCGACCCCAGCTCCGCCGTGACGGTCTCGGCGATCTCCTCCTGGCGGGCGGCGAGCACGTCCCTCAGGGCGGTCAGGCGCCCGGCCCGCTCGGCGGGCGGGGTGGCGGCCCACACGGGGAGGGCGGCTCGGGCGGCGCGGACGGCGGCGTCGACGTCCTCGGCGGTCCCCGCCGGGACCCGGCCGATGACCTGCTCGTCCGCCGGGTTCACGACGTCGATGGGGTCCGGGCCCGAGGCGGGGCGCCAGGCGCCGTCGATGTACATGCCGTCATGTGCCTTCATCGTCGTCCTCCGGGGCCGGGGCCATGTCGTCCGAGCCCTAAACTAGCGTTGTTAGTTTTGCGGCGCCAGAGGCTCTCCGGAGTGCCCGGCGGGGCGCGGTGTGCCGAGCGGCAGGAGTTCGACGGGCACCCCGTTGAGCACCGCGTTGCCCGACAGCGGGTCGAGCAGACTGCCGTCGAGGAGCTGGTTGACGTTGACACCGGGGTCGAGGGCGGCGTGGCTCATCCGGGTGCCGGGCCGGTCGTGGCCCCAGCCGTGCGGCAGGCTGACGACCCCGCGCCGGACGGTGTCGGTGACCTCGACGGGCGCGGTCACCGCTCCCCCGGCGCCCTTGACCCGTACGAACGCGCCGTCGACGAGCCCGAGCCGCTCCGCGTCCTCCGGGTGGACGTGCAGGGTGCAGCGGTTGGAACCGCCGGTGAGCGCGGGCACGTTGTGCAGCCAGCTGTTGTTGGACCGCAGATGGCGCCGTCCGACGAGCACGAGCCCGGCCGCGCGCTCACCCAGCGCCTGCCTGAGGCGCGGCAGATCGCCCGCGATCGGGGCCGGCAGCAGTTCGACCTTGCCGCTCACGGTCTTCAGCGGCTGCGGCAGACGGGGCTGGAGCGGGCCGAGGTCGATGCCGTGCGGATGGGCGAGCAGCTTCCGGAGGCTGAGCCCGTCGGGCCGGGCCCCGAACCCGTCGCCGTAAGGGCCGAGGCGCAGCATCATGTCCAGCCGCCGCTCGGCTCCGCTGTCCCCGGTGAGCCGCGTGGCCAGTTCACGCGGGTCGTGTCCATGGACGGGCGAGTGGGCCTCGGTGACCGCCTTGCCCAGGGTCTGGTCGATGACCAGGGCGTCCACGGCGGCCGGCTCGGCACCGTGCATGCCGGTCGCGGCCAGGACCAGCCGGGCGAGGATCTCCGTCTCCGCCATGCGGCCGGGCTCCAGGGGAACGGCGGCACGGGTGTAGCGCACCTGGTTGCGCACGGCGAGGGCGTTGAAGGCGAAGTCGAAGTGGGGCGCCTGGGAGGGCGGGGGCGGGGGCAGCACTACGTGCGCATGGCGCGAGGTCTCGTTGAGGTACGGGTCGACGGCGACCATGAAGTCGAGCGAGCCGAGCGCCTTGTCGAGGCGGTCGCCGTCCGGGGAGGAGAGCACGGGGTTGGCGGCGATCGCGATGACGGCGCGCACCGGGCTGCCCTCCTCGGTGGCGGTGTCGATCTCCTCCGCCAGCGCGGAGATCGGCAGTTCCCCCTTGGCCTCGGGGTGCCGCCGGACCCGTGAGTGCCAGCGGCCGAGCGCGAATCCGCGGCCGGGCCCGGCGGGCCGGGGGGTCTTGTCGGTGGCCGACAGCGGGAAGAGGGCGCCGCCGGGCCGGTCGAGGTTGCCGGTGAGGATGTTGAGCACATCGACCAGCCAGCTGGCGAGGGTGCCGTGCGGCACGGTGCAGCTGCCGATGCGGCCGTAGACGGCGGCGGTGGGCGCGGCGGCCAGCTCCCGGGCCAGGGCGCGGACGGTGTCCGCGTCGACGTCGCACGCCGCGGAGACGGCCTCGGGCGTGAAGTCCCGGACGGCGGCGGCCACGTCCTCGACTCCCTGCACATGCGGGGCGAGATGCCCCAGGTCGACGAGGCCCTCCTCGAAGAGGACGTACGTCATGGCCGCGAGCAGCAGCGCGTCGGTGCCCGGTTGGACGGCGACGTGGCGGTCGGCGAGCCGGGCGGTGCGGGTGCGGCGCGGGTCGATCACGGTGAGGGTGCCGCCTCGGGCCTTGAGGGCCTTGAGCCTGCCGGGGAAGTCGGGGGCGGTGCACAGACTGCCGTTGGACTCCAGCGGGTTGGCGCCGATGAGCAGGAGGTGATCGGTGCGGTCGAGGTCGGGCACGGGGATGGCGCCCGCGTCTCCGTACAGCAGTCCGCTGGAGACGTGCTTGGGCATCTGGTCGAGGGTCGAGGCCGTGAAGAGGCTGCGGGTGCCGAGGCCGGCGAGCAGGACGGGCGGGTAGAGGCCGCCGGCCACGGTGTGCACATTGGGGTTGCCGAGGACGACGCCGACCGCGTGCGGTCCGTACCGCTCGACGATCGGCCGCAGCCCGGCGGCGACGGCGTCGAACGCCTCCTCCCAGGTGGCCTCGCGCAGTTCACCGTCCCGGCGCACGAGCGGTGCGCGCAGCCGGTCGGGGTCGGCGTCGGCGGCTCCGAAGGAGGCGCCCTTGGGGCAGATGAAGCCCTTGCTGAACACATCGTCCCGGTCGCCGCGGGCGCCGGTGACCCGGGTGCCGTCGACGGTGAGCGTCAGCCCGCAGGTGGCCTCGCAGAGGGGGCATATGCGCAGAGCGGTGCGGGACACGGGTCCTCCCGGAGGATGGCGGGGGTGGCGCACGAACGGGCCGAGCATACCGACCGGTATGGACGGTGGGGAGGGGTGGCGGGACGTGGGATTGCCCTCAGTCCAGCACCCGCTCGAGGTAGGCCCGCAGAAGCACGCGTGTCTCCGCGATGACGCTCTCGTCGCCTTCGGGGTCCATACGGAAGGCCAGATGGACCAGGGTGTCGGCCGTTTCCACAGCAATGAGGAACACACGCCGCAGATCCTCGTCCGGTTCATGGTCGAGATATGCCGACAGCAGATCCGAAAGCCGGTCGGCGACACGGTGGTTGGGTTCGGCGTAGCGGGCGCCGACCGGGATCTGGTTGCCGAAGTCGACGAGGGAGAAGCCCGGCGCCGTGCGCTTCATGTCGAGGTACTCGCCGAGCACCGCGTCCATGGCCGCGCGCCAGCCGCCCTCGCCGCCCGCATCGGCCGCGTCGGCGAGTCTGCGGGTGACGCGCTCGGTGTAGCGCTCCAGGTTGCGTTCGGCCAGGGCGTCGGCCATGGCCCGCTTGTTGCCGAAGAAGCGGTACACGGAGCCGATCGGCACACCCGCGCGCAGGGCCACGGCCCGGGTGCTCAGGGCGTCGTAGCCGACCTCGTCGAGCAGGTCGGCACAGGCGTCGAGGATCCTGGTCAGTCGTTCCGCGCTACGGCGCTGGACGGGCGCGCGGCGCAGCGATGTCGCGTGGGGCACGGGCTTCATGATGCATCTCCGCCGGGGGCCGGTGAACCTCGCCCGTCTGTACGGACATCGGTGGCCCCGGCACTCATCGGGCGCCGGACCACCGCCGCGGGCGCGGCGAGCGGTCGGCGCCCGGACGCCGGGCCGAGGGGGCGGGGCAGCCGACCGCCCTCACGTACCCCACCTGCCTTCCTCGAACACCCCGTTACCCCACGCAGGCCCCGTCCCTCTCGAACGCATCGTTACCACTCGCAGACCCCGTCCCTCTCGAACGCACCGTTTCCCTTGCAGGCCCCGCCGCCCTCAGCCCCCCGTTCTCCCACGCGCGCCTCGCTTCCGCTCACACGCCCCTTCCCCCCTTGCGCACCCGACCCCCGAATCCTACGGTGATGCATAGGAATCCGTTGCGAGGGAGCGTGGATGAGCGGGGACACGAGGAAGATCGCGGAGGGGCTGTCGTATCTCTCCGGTTTCGGCAACGAGCACAGCTCGGAGGCGGTCCCGGGCGCGCTGCCCGAGGGCCGCAACTCCCCGCAGCGCGCGCCGCTCGGGCTGTATGCGGAGCAGCTGAGCGGTACGGCGTTCACCGAGCCGAGGGCGCACAACCGCCGTTCGTGGCTGTACCGCATCCACCCCTCGGCGGCCCACCCGGCCTTCACCCGCGCCGACAACGGCACGCTGCGCTCGGCGCCCTTCACGGAGACGGTGCCCGACCCGAACCGGCTGCGCTGGAGCCCGCTGCCCGAACCGGCCGCGGGCACGGACTTCCTCGCCGGGCTGTGGACCCTGGGCGGCAACGGCGACGCCGCCCAGCGCACCGGCATGGCCGTGCACCTCTATCAGGCCAACGCCTCCATGGACCGTGTCTTCAGCAACGCCGACGGCGAACTGCTGATCGTGCCGGAGCGCGGCGGGCTGCTGCTGCGCACCGAGTTCGGGATGCTGCGCGTGGAGCCCGCCGAGGTGGCGCTGATCCCGCGCGGCGTCCGCTTCCGCGTGGAGCTGCTCGACACTGAGTCCGACAAGGGGCCGAGCCCGGCCGCCCGTGGCTACGTCAGCGAGAACTACGGCGCCCCCTTCCGTCTGCCCGACCTCGGCCCGATCGGCGCCAACGGCCTGGCGAACGCCCGCGACTTCCGGGCGCCGGTCGCCGCGTACGAGGACGTCGAGGGGCCCGTCGAGGTGGTGAACAAGTTCTGCGGCAACCTGTGGACGGCCCTCTACGACCACTCGCCGCTCGACGTCGTCGCCTGGCACGGAAACCATGTGCCCTACGTCTACGACCTGCGCCGGTTCAATGTGATCGGCACCATCAGCTACGACCACCCCGACCCGTCGATCTTCACCGTGCTGACCTCGCCGAGCGACACCCCCGGACTGGCGGGCGTCGACTTCGTGGTCTTCGCACCGCGCTGGCTGGTGGGCGAGAACACCTTCCGGCCGCCGTACTTCCACCGGAACGTGATGAGCGAGTACATGGGGCTCATCGAGGGCGCCTACGACGCGAAGGCGGAGGGCTTCGTGCCGGGCGGGGGATCGCTGCACAACATGATGTCGGCGCACGGCCCCGACCGGGAGACGTTCGAGAAGGCGAGCGCGGCCGAGTTGCGGCCGCACAAGGTCGACGACGGGCTGGCGTTCATGTTCGAGACCCGCTGGCCGGTGACCCTGACACCGCACGCGGCTCAGGCGGAGCACCTCCAGCGCGGATACGACGATGTGTGGCGGGGCTTCGAGCGCCATTACCAGCCGTTGCGCTGAGCGCCGACGACCGGTACGGATAGCCCCGTGACCTCCTTTGCCCCCGACTCGATCGTTCTGAACCGCAAGCTGCCACTCTGGTACCAGGTGTCGCAGTCGCTGCGCGCCTCGATACTCGGCCGCTCACCCCGGGACCCGCTGCGCCTGCCCACCGAGGAGCAGCTCGCGGGGCACTACGGGGTGAGCGTGCTGACCATGCGGCAGGCGCTGAAGGAGCTCGAGGACGAGGGGCTGATCAGCCGCCACCGACGGCGCGGCACGTTCATCGAGCCCAGCGTGAGGAGGGGCGCCCCGGTGCGCCTGCTGGGCTCGGTGGACGCGATCGTGGCCCAGCAGTCCGGCATGACGACCGAGCTGCTGGACCGGGGCACGGCGCCGGTACCGGCCGAACTCGCCGAGCACTTCCCGGATCTGACCGAGGTGGCGACGTATCACCGGCTGCGCAGCGACGAGAAGACGGGCGAGCCGACCAACCACGCGCGCAACTACGTCCGTCCGGAGCTGGCGGAACGCATCGAGGCCGAGGACCTGGTCCGCTGGCCGATGACCAAGGTGCTGCGGGACGTGGTCGGCGCGGGCATCAGCCGCATCACGGACACGGTCCAGGCACGGCTCGCGGACCCGGAGACGGCCCAGTTGCTGAACGTCCCGCTGCTCAGCCCGATCCTGCACTACACGGGTGTCACCTACGACACCTCCGGGCGGCCCCTGGACGTGGCGGTGATCCACTACCGGGGGGACCGCTTCTCCTTCACGGTCACCCTCGAGGCCACCTGAGCACGTCGTACGATGCCCGGCGTGACGCACGACGACGCTCCGCTGCTCGCGGACCTCATGCCGTGGTCCGTCGCACCGCTGCGGCCGGGCCGCGCCTGGCCGTCGGCGCCCGACGCGGCCTGCCTGAAGGCGCGGTGGGACGCCTTGATGGAGGCCGAAGGACCCGCTCGTGAGGCACTGTTCGAACCGACACGCTCCCGCACCCTGCACTCGGCGGTCGGACAGCTGCCGGGCCGGTCCGGCGGCACGGAGAAGCTGGCGCGGGCCGTCGGCCCCTGCCCGGAGCCGGTACGCGTCCTGGCGGCGCCCTTCGACGAGCAGTGGCTGATCCCCGACCACCGCCTCATCGACACGGCCCGGCCCGAGCTGTGGCGGGTCGCCGACGACCACCAGATCTTCGTCGTGGAGAGCGCCACGGACTCGGGCGGCCCGGTCCTGCTCGCGACGTCCCTGCCGCCGCTCGTCCGCCCCGGCCTCGTCCGCCCGTTGTACCGCAGGCCCGGCGGCGCCGAACCCAACCTGGCACCCGGCCTGCTGGAGCACCTGAGCGCTCGTCTGGGCCTGAGCCCCACCCCGGCGGACATGCTCGCCTGGACCATGGCGGTCGCATGCCCCGGCCCCGGCGGACTCGCCGTCCCCCTCACCGAGAGTCCCGAGCACTGGTCGCACGGCGTGGAGCTGGGCCGCCGCATGCTGTGGCTGATGCGCCGCGACGGCGAACGCCCCAAACTGCCGGGCGGCCGCCGCCCCTACGTCCGCGCCCCGCTGCCCACCCGGCCTCTGACCATTCACTACGACCCCGAGGAGGAAACCCTCCACCTCGACGAGGGGCGTATCTCCCCTGTGCCGCCGGAGGCCTGGGAGTTCGAGGCGGGCGGGGCCCGGGTCCTGGAGCAGTGGTTCGCGGCCCGTACCGTTCAGGGACAGCAGGGCACACTGACGGCGATCCGCCCCGCGACCTGGCCGCAGACCTGGACGTCCGAGCTGCTGGAACTGATCACGGTCCTGGCCCTGCTCGCCGATGTGCGGCCGTCGCGTGAGGCGTTGACGCTCGGCGCACCCGTCACGGCCGAGGAGCTGCGCGCGGCGGGCGTCCTGCCGGTCCCGGGCACGGCCCGCCGTCCCGCCTCCGTGCTCGATCACCAGGAGGAGGGCCCCGAGGGGCAGTTCGCGTTGCTCTAGTACCGCTCCTCGGGCGCGTTGCTCTAGTACCGGTCCTTGGGCTCGAAGGCGTCGAGTACGCGTTCCACGATGCGCTGGAACACCGCGTCCAGGTCGACCGGTCCGGCGCCCTCCGTCAGGGCGGCGGCCAGGCGCGGGTAGGCACCGGTCGCGAGCTGTCCGCCGAGGTAGGCCATGCGGACCGCCTGCTCCTGCTCCGCCGACCAGGGCAGGGAGCGGGCGCGCTCGGCGGTGGCCAGCTCATTGGAGACGGCCGTCGTCACCACGCCGTTCACCATCGCGATGAGCTCCAGCTTGGCGGCGGCGGGCGCCGGCAGCGGGTCCAGGCAGGCCAGGCAGTGCTCGAGGTAGCGCAGCGCCTGGGGGCTGAAGCCGTAGTGACCGGAGATCATTCGCGGCAGCCAGGGGTGGCGGTGCATGAGGGCCCGGGTCTGGTGGGCCAGGCGCAGCATGTCCGCGCGCCAGTCCCCGGACGGCTCCCACAGCTCGTGCTCGCCCCCCACGGCGTCCATCATCAGCTCGTACAGGTCCTCCTTGCGGGGGACGTAGTTGTACAGCGACATCGTGCCGCAGCCCAGCTCGGCCGCCACGCGCCGCATGGAGACCGCGTCCAGTCCCTCGGCGTCCGCGATGCGCACCGCGGCCGCCGCGATGTCGGCGCGGGTGTACGCCGGCCTCGGCCCTCGGCCCGTGCGCTCGGGGCGCGCCCAGATCACATGGGGTTCGGCCGCTCGGCCCGCCATCCGTCATCACCTCGCCCACCATCGTAGTTACGTACGGCGTACGTAGTGCGCTATGGTCCACCCATGACTACTACGTACGCTGTACTTAGTGAGGGGCTGGAGAAGCGGTTCGGTGGCGTGCACGCCCTGCGCGGACTGGACCTCGCGGTCGCACAGGGCACGGTCTGCGGGCTCCTCGGCCCGAACGGGGCAGGCAAGACCACGGCGGTACGCCTGCTGACCACGCTGCTGCGCCCCGACGCCGGCTCGGCGCGGGTGGCGGGCCACGACCTGGTGCGGGAGCCCGCGGCGGTACGCCGCAGGATCGGGGTGACCGGACAGGACACATCGGTCGACGGGGACCTCACCGGGCGGCAGAACCTCCGGCTGTTCGCCCGGCTGCACCGGGTCCGGGACGCGGCGGCGCGCGCCGACGAGCTGCTGGAGCGGTTCGGACTGGCAAAGGCGGCCGACCGGCCCGCGTCCGCCTACTCGGGCGGGATGCGGCGGCGACTGGACCTGGCGGCGAGCCTGGTCCGCCGGCCCGACGTGCTCTTCCTGGACGAGCCCACCACGGGCCTCGACCCGGCCAGCCGGAACCGGATCTGGGACACGGTGCGCGACCTGACCGAAGAGGGCACGACGGTCGTGCTCACCACGCAGTATCTGGAGGAGGCCGACCAGCTCGCCGACACGATCGCCCTGGTGGACCGCGGACGGGTGGCGCACACGGGCTCGCCGCCCGAGCTCAAGGCGCTCATCGGGGCGTACGCGGAGGTCGTCGTCACGGACGCGGACGTCATGGTGAGGGCGGCGGGCGTCCTCGACCGGCTCACCGGCGCCGAGCCGTCGATCGACCGCGACCGCAAGGCCGTGGGCGCCGTCACCCGCGACCCGACCCTCACCCTGCCGCGCCTGGTGCGTGAACTCGACGCGGCGGGCGTGCCGTTGCTCGACGCGAGCATCAGCCCGCCGACCCTGGACGACGTCTTTCTCCGCCTCACGGGCAGCAAGGAGCTGGTGGCATGAGCATGTTGGCGCACGACGGCACGGCGATGCTGGGGCGGCAGCTCCAGCGGATCCGCAACAACCCCGGTCTGGTGGTCCTGACCCAGACCATGCCGATCACCATGCTGCTGTTCTTCGGCTACGTCTTCGGCAGCGCGGTCGCGATGCCCGGCGAGCAGTACCGCTCCTTCCTCGTCCCCGGACTGCTGGCGGCCACGGCCGCGGGCGGGCTGACCACCGGGATGCTCCAGGCCTCCCAGGACGCGCACCGCGGCGTGATGGACCGTCTGCGCACGCTGCCGGTCAGCCGGGCGGCCGTACCGCTCGGGCAGGCGGTGGCCGACCTCGTGGTCTCGGCCGCCGGGACCGTGCCGTTGCTGCTGGTCGGACTGGCGGTGGGCTGGCGCATCGAAGGGTCCGCGGCACGGGCGGCGGGCGCGCTCGGCCTGCTGCTGCTGTTCCGGTTCGCCTGTACCTGGGCCGGGATCCTCCTCGGCATGCTGCCCCGTAACGAGGAGGCGGCCGGGCAGCTGGCCAGCACGACCTTCGTGCTGCCGCTGCTGTCCAGCGCGTACATCCCCGCCGACGGCATGCCCGGCTGGCTGCGCACCCTCGTCGAGTGGAACCCGATCAGCGCGGTCACCACCGCGCTGCGCTACCTCTTCGGCAACGCCCCCGTCCCGAGGGGTGCCGCCTGGCCGGTGGCCCACCCGGTCGCCGGGTCGCTGGCCTGGTGCGCGGTGCTGATCGCGGTGTTCGCGCCGTCGGCCGTGCGCCGGTACGCGCGTCCCCGGTGACGACCTGCTGACAAGGCCCACCGCCGCAGGTCATGATCCAGCCCATGGATCCTCTGCCCCTGCCCCCCGAGGGCCTGCCCCTGCCCCTGGAGGGCATCACCGTCGTCGCCGTGGAACAGGCCGTCTCGGCCCCCTTCGCCACCCGTCAGCTCGCCGATCTCGGTGCCCGGGTGATCAAGATCGAGCGGGTCGACGGCGGCGACTTCGCGCGTGGCTACGACACCGCCGCCCGCGGTCTGGCCTCGCACTTCGTGTGGTGCAACCGCGGCAAGGAGTCGATCGCCCTGGATCTGAAGGATCCGCGGGGCCGGGACGTCGTCCGGCGGCTGGTCGCGGACGCCGACGTGTTCGTGCAGAACCTGGCCCAGGGGGCCGCGGCCCGGCTCGGCCTGGACGCGGCCACCCTGTGCGCGGCGCACCCTCGGCTGGTGGCCGTGGACATCTCGGGCTACGGGGCGTCCGGTCCGTACGCGGACAAGCGGGCGTACGACATGCTCGTACAGTGCGAGGCGGGGCTGGTGTCGGTCACGGGGACGCCCGAGCAGCCCGTCAAGGCGGGTATTCCGGCGGCCGACATCGCGGCGGCCATGTACGCGTTCTCGGGCGTGCTCGCGGCGCTCGTCCGGCGGGGCACGACCGGGCGCGGCGGCCCGGTGGAGATCTCCATGCTGGAGGCGCTGGCGGAATGGATGGGCCATCCGCTGCATCACACGATGCACGACGGCACTCCACCGGCGCGCACGGGTCTGGCGCACGCCGTCATCGCCCCCTATGACGCCTATCCGACGGCGGACGGCGGCCGGGTGCTGCTGTCCGTGCAGAACGACCGGGAGTGGCGGCGGCTGGCCGGGCAGGTGCTCGGGCAGCCGGAGCTGGGGGACGACCCGGCGTATGCCACGAACGCGGCGCGGGTCGCCCACCGGGACCGCACGGACGCGCTCGTCGGCAAGGCGCTGGGCGCGCTGGACACCGACGAGGCCATGAACCGGCTGGAGCGGGCGGGCATCGCGTGTGCGCGCCTGAGAGACCTGCGGGAGCTGGCCGGGCATCCGCAGCTGGCGGCCCGGGAGCGGTGGCGGGAGGTGGGGACGCCGGTGGGGACACTCAGGGCACTGCTCCCGCCGATCACGCTGCCGGGCGGGAACGAGGCACGGATGGGGGACGTGCCCGCGCTCGGGGAGCACACCGAGACGCTGCTGCGTGCCGTGGGGATGACGGACGAAGAGATCGCAGCGCTGCGCCGGGACGGTGTGGCGGCCTGAGCGCGGGCCCTGGGCGCCCGCGTCGCGGGCGCCGTGAGGAACGCCGGTGGCCGCTCAGCGACCGCCGAACAGCGAACGGCGCAGGCGGCGCAGCGGCGCGAAGAGTGAAACCTTCCTCACCCGCGCACCCCTTCCGCTGCGCTCGTGCGCGGTGCCACGTGCGGTCAGCTCACGCATCAGGGACGTCGCCTCGGCCGTCTCGCACTGCGGCACGGCAGGGCCGCCCAGCACCGAGAGATGGCGGTCGAGGCGCGAACTGGTCGCGCTGCTCCCGCAGGTGATCGCAGGGACCCTCGCCCTGCTGCGCACTGTTATCTGTTCCATGTCACTCCCCACCCGTACGAGTCCACCCGGCCCGGGCAGGCTAACCCTATCGTTCCCTCGGGGCACGCGGGTATCACGCCCACAGGATTCACCTTCTCCGTAAGGGGGTTGACGGCTACCCTCCGAATCCGACGGATTGCAGGGCGAGTTGAACAACGGGCTGGCTGGTGGGCTGCGCTGAGCCCCCGTCGGGTTCCACGGTTACGGCGAGTGACGTCGCCGCCTTGCTCAGGCCGCTCGCGACCAGGGGCGTGTCGTCGTGGAACAGCCCGAGGGAGCGCGGTTGTGCGTTGGGGCGCATCTGCCAGAGCTGATGCACACGCCCGCTCGGCGGCGCATCAAGTCCGCTGAGGGTGACGACGGCGCGCCCCTCAGAAGCGGAGGCGATTACTCCGATTCCCCGGCCCCTGGCGTCCCGGTCGCTGGACGCGCGGGCGTCGGGAGCAGCGAGAACGTGGGCGATCTCACGTGCCTGTGCGCGCTCGGCGTCCAGTCTGTCCCGCGTCTGCGTCGCCTGCACCGCGAAGAGCGCGGCGACGACGAGGGCCGCCGCGGCCGTCGCGGTGGCGAACGGGGCGAACAGGGGGCGCATCCGCGGCGCACGGACGCGTGCGGGCGGCGGGGCGGTGCCCCAGACATGCGGCGGCAGATGCGGTGCGCGGGCGTGGGCGCGGGGCACGTCGTGCGCGGATGCGGGCGCGGGGTCCTGGGGAGTGTTGCGCACGGCGGTCAGAACACGGTCGCGCAGGCCGGGCGGGGCCAGGGCGGTCGTGGACCAGGCGAGGCGCACGGCGTCCTCGGACAGGGCCCGCACCTCGGCGGCGCAGCGCTCGCAGCCGGCCAGATGCCTCTCGAAGCGCACGCGCTCGGCGGGCTCCAGGGCGTCGAGGGCGTAGGGCGCGGCCAGGGAGTGCAGGTCCTCGCGGCGCAGCAGGCGGTCGAGGATGCTCATGCGACTCCTCCCAGGCATTCGCGCAGCCGGGTGAGTCCGTCGCGCATCCGCGTCTTGACCGTGCCGAGCGGCAGTGAGAGCCGTTCGGCCACCTCACGGTACGTGTAGCCGTCGTAGTAGGCGAGCGTGACGGACTGGCGCTGAAGGGCGGTGAGACGGTCCAGGCAGCGGCGCACCCACTCCCGCTCCAGGCCGGCCTCCACCTCCTCGGCGACGTGGTCGAAGGCGGGGTGGTGGGCGCGCCGGGCCTCGCGCTGCTCGCGCTCGCCCGCGGCACGGGCGCTGCGCACCCGGTCGACGGCACGGCGGTGGGCGAGGGTGAGGATCCACGACAGGGCGCTGCCGCGGCCGGGGTCGAACCGCGGGGCGGAACGCCACAGTTCGAGCAGCACCTCCTGCGCCACCTCCTCCGACTGCGCCGGGTCCCGTACGACCCTGCGCACCAGGCCGAACACCGGCCCGGACACCAGTCCGTACAGCTCCTCGAAGGCCTTCTGGTCACCTCCGGCCACAAGGACCAGAAGTTCGTCCGCCTCCACCCGTAACCCCCTCTCCGCCGCCGTGCACGGCTTGCTTGCGTCACTGTGGCACGCGCTGCGCCCACCCCTTCGGGAGGGATACGGATCAGCGAGGTGAAAACGCGGGTCGAGCAGGCACGAAAAGATTTTCCGGGTTCCACCAATCCGCCTCGGCGGCCGCTCCGAATCCCAGTGCGTCAGGCAAGTTGGCACGGAGGACGGACGGCATGACACCTATCTCCAGGAGCGGCGCGGGGCGCAGGAGCATCGCGACCCTCATCTGTGGTGCGCTGGCCGCCGGCGGGCTCGCAGCCGCCGGCGTGACCGCGCTGGTACCGGGGGCGGCCTCCGCCTCCTCCCACCGGGAGGCTCCGCTCATCTCGGGGCAGCCGCAGTACGACAACACCGACCTGTACGCGTTCGTGAGCCCGGACAAGCCGGACACGACGACGGTCATCGCGAACTTCGTGCCGTTCGAGGAACCGGCGGGCGGCCCGAACTTCTACACGTTCGCGGACGACGCGCAGTACGACATCCACGTCGACAACAACGGTGACGCGCAGAGCGAGCTGATCTTCCGCTACACGTTCAAGACACACGTCAAGAACAAGAACACGTTCCTCTACAACACGGGTCCGGTCGACAGCATCGACGACCCCGACCTCAACGTCACGCAGACGTACGACATCGACCTCGTCAAGCTGCACAAGCAGAAGCTGGTGTCGAAGACCAAGATCGCGGACAATGTGCCGGTCGCCCCGTCGAACGTGGGCAAGGCGTCGATGCCGGACTACGGCAAGCTGCGCAACCAGGCCGTCTACAAGCTCACCGGCGGCGCCACGACGTTCGCCGGCCAGGCGGACGACCCCTTCTTCGCGGACCTGCGCGTCTTCGATCTGCTGTACGGGGGGAACCTCTCGGAGGTCGGCAACGACACCCTCAAGGGTTACAACGTCAACTCCCTCGCGCTTCAGGTGCCCAACGACTACATCCGCGAGTCGGCGCACCAGCCGGTCGTCGGCATCTGGTCGACGGTGCAGCGCAAGGACGCCAAGGGTGACTGGTCGCAGGTCTCCCGTCTGGGCAACCCGCTGGTCAACGAGGTCGTCAACCCGCAGAAGGACAAGGACAAGTTCAACGCGTCCTCGCCGTGGGACGACGCGCAGTTCCTGAAGAACGTGACCAACCCGGAGCTGCCGAAGCTCATCGAGGCGATCTACAAGATCAAGGCGCCGGCGGAGCCGCGCAACGACCTGGTGGACGTCTTCCTGAAGGGCGTCAAGGGCCTCAACCAGCCGCCGAACGTGCGGCCGTCGGAGGAACTGCGGCTCAACACCTCGATCAAGCCCGCCGCCTCCCCGAAGCGGCTCGGTGTGCTCGACGGCGACAACGCGGGCTTCCCGAACGGGCGCCGGCTCACCGACGACGTGATCGACGAGGCGCTCCAGGTGGTGGAGGGCGAACTGGTGGGCTCGAAGAACGATCTGGGCGACGCGGTCGACGCGAACGACCAGAAGTTCGAGCACTCCTTCCCGTACCTGGCCCAGCCGACCTCGGGCTCGCGCGGTCCAGTGGCGAAGGGCACCGGCAACAACGTGCGCAACCAGCTGGGTGACGGGCTGATGCCGACCGGTGCGAGCGGCCCGGACACCACGCTGGTCGCCTCCTCCGCGGCGGCGGGTGCGGCCGGCGTCCTGCTGGTGGGCACGGCGCTGATGTGGTGGCGCCGGCGCTCGCGCGGCCGGGCGTACTGACCCGCCCGCCGGACGGGACCGGCCCTTCGGTCCCGTCCCCCTCGACCGGCGCGGCCCGTACCCACCCATCCCCCACGGCGCGGGCCGCGCCGCTCCGCATTCGACAACGACCGTTTCCGACCGGGAGATTGAGGAGAGGGCATGTCCCCGCGTACGAACCAGAGCGCGCCGGAGAGCGGGCACGAGGGTCGGCCGGAGGCCGAGCCGACGCCACCGACGCTCCGCGCGGCGGAGACCACGCCCGAGGAGGGCGCCACCGGCGGAGCGGACGGCGCGTCGGGTGGCCCGGGGGCCGGCTCCGCCGAGCCCGTCGGCCGTGGTGACCGGTCGGCCGCCCTGCGGAGGTTCTCCGCGGCCGGGCGGCGGTGGCGGGCCGTGCAGCTCGGGCTCTGTGCCGCCTCGTTGGCCGTCGCGCTGACCGCGGGCGCCGTCGTCGTCGGCGCCGTGCGGGACACCGGAGGTACCACCCCGGTGGCGTCCACGTCCGGCGCGATCTCTCCCGCACTCCTCGCCGGCGGTGACCTCGACGCGAGCATCCGTTCCCTGCAAGCCCATCTCCGTGCCCAGCCGCGTGACTTCGGCGGCTGGGCGACTCTGGGCCTGGCCGACGTCGAACAGGCGCGCACCAAGGGCGATCCCTCCCGCTATCCGCAGGCACAGCGCGCGCTGGACCGTTCCCTGGCACTGCGCCCGGACAACGACGCCGCGCTCGCCGGCCGCGCCGCGCTGGCGGCGGCCCGCCATGACTTCACCGGCGCCCTGACGTACGCGGACCGCGCCCTGAAGCAGAACCCGTACAGCGAGCGCGCGCTGTCCTCCCGTATCGACGCGCTCGTCGAACTCGGTCGCTACACCGACGCCTCCAAGGCCGCCGACCTGGCCGACGCGCGCCGTCCGGGCGTCCCCGTCTTCACCCGCTACGCCTACGTCCACGAACTGCGCGGTGACGTGCGGACCGCCCGCCGGGTCCTTCAGCAGGCACTGGGCACGGCCACGAGCCGCGGCGACATCGCCTACGTGGCCACCGCGCTCGGCCAGCTCGCCTGGAGCCAGGGCCAGTACAAGACCGCACTCGGCCACTACGCGCGCGCCCTGGCCGCCGACGAGAACTACCTCCCCGCGCTGGAGGGCCGCGCCCGTGCCCAGGCGGCCCAGGGCGACACCGCCGAGGCGATCCGGGGCATGGAGCAGCTCGTGGACCGCTGTCCGCTCCCCCAGCCGCTCGTCGAACTCGGCGAACTGTACGAGGCACGCGGCAAGGAGGGCGACCGGGCCAGGGCCCGCGACCAGTACGCCCTGGTCGACGCGTGGGTCTCGCTGGCCCGCGCCAACGGTGTCGACGCCGACCTCGACACCGCCCTGGCCGCCGCCGACCACGGCGACCGCGAGGCCGCGCTCAAGGCCGCCCGCGCCGAGTGGGCGCGCCGCCACACCGTGCACACCGCGGACGCCCTCGCCTGGGCCCTGCACAGGAGCGGCCGCGACCGCGAGGCCCTCCCCTACGCCCGGCAGGCCACGGCCACCGGCTACCGCAACGCGGTCTTCCTCTACCACCGCGGAATGATCGAGCGGGCCGTCGGCCGGACGGACCAGGCCCGCGCCTCGCTCGCTTCGGCCCTGCGCCTCAACCCCGGTTTCTCCCCGCTGGGCGCTCGCGAGGCCCGCAAGGCCCTGGAGGCGGGGAAGTGAACCTGCGTCGCGTCGCCGCCTCGGGCGCCGCCGCCCTCACGGCCGCCTGCGCGCTCGTACTGGTGCCCGCCGGCTCCGCGAGCGCCCATCCGCTCGGCAACTTCACCGTCAACCGGTACGACGGCCTGGTCGCCGCCCCCGGACGGCTGCGGATCGACCATGTGGAGGACCTCGCGGAGATCCCGGCCACCCAGGCCGGGCCGGACCTCGAGAAGCTCGGCCTCACCGAGTGGGCCCGGCGACGGTGCGCGAAGGCAGCGGAGGACGGAAGCGTCACCGTGGACGGACACAGGGTCCCACTGACCGTCGGCACGAGCCGGGCGCAACTGCGGCCCGGCCAGGCGGGACTGCACACCCTGCGCGTGGAGTGCGGTCTGCGGGCGCCCCTGCCCGAGGGGGACACCGTGGCCGTCGGCTTCCACAGCGAGGGCGCGGCCACCGGCCCCGGCTGGCGGGAGATCACCGCGCGCGGCGACCGTATGACGCTCACCGCGTCCGATGTGCCGAAGACGTCCGTGTCCCGGGTGCTGACCGAATACCCCAAGGATCTGCTCTCCTCGCCGTCCGACACCGTCAGGGCCTCTTTGCGGGTGCGCCCGGGCGGTGCCGCCCTCGCCGACGACCGGCGGGACGCTCCCGCAGCCGCCGTCCTGCCGCGCGGTGCCGACCGGTGGACCCGGGCGCTGGACAACCTCGTCGCCGGGCACCACCTCACCGTCGGTTTCGCCACGCTCGCGCTGGTCATCGCGGTCGGCCTCGGGGCGATGCACGCGCTGGCCCCCGGCCACGGCAAGACGCTGATGGCCGCCACCGCGGCGGCCCGCGGCGGCCGGGCGAAGCTCAGGGACGTGCTGCCCCTGGCCGCCTCCGTGACGGTCACCCACACCCTCGGGGTGGTCGCCCTGGGCCTGCTGGTGACGGCGGGCTCGGCGGCGGCGCCGTCGGTGATCGCCTGGCTGGGCCTGGCCAGCGGGATTCTGGTCACCCTGGCGGGCGCGTCGCTCGTCCGAAGGGCCTGGCGCAACCGGGTTCCTGCGCACGGCCCTGCACATGCACACGCGCACGGGGGCCAGTCGCATGGGCACGCACACGGCGACCGCACGCACGACCACGCACACGGGGACCACGCACACGGGGATCACGCCCGCTCGGACCACGCGCACGAGCACGGGCACGAGCACCCGCACGACCCCGATCACCTGCACGACCACGACCACGATCACGAACATGAGCACCCGCATGCCCATCCACACGCCCACTCCCACGGTGTCCCCCACACCCACGGCGGCTTCACCCACACTCACCCCACCGCGCCCACCCTGCGCGGCACGATCCTCCTCGGCTTCGCCGGCGGACTGGTTCCCAGTCCCTCCGCCGTGGTGGTCCTCGTCGGAGCCGCCGCGCTCGGACAGGCCTGGTTCGGGCTGCTGCTCGTCGTCGCGTACGGCGTCGGACTGGCCCTGACGCTGACCGCTGCCGGGGTCGCGGTGGTCAAGCTGGGCAGCGGGATGAACCGCCTGCTGGACCGGCGTCCTCGCTGGACCCACGGCCCGGCCGCGGCACTGGTGCGCAGGACCGCGCCCCTGGGGTCGGCGTTCGTCGTCGTGGTCCTCGGGGCCGGACTGGTGTTCAAGGGGGCCGCATCCGCACTCGGTTGAGCTACTTTTGGGGAGAAATCACGCGGAGTGCATACGTCGCGCGGATGCGAATGGGGGACGCCCGTGTCCGAAGAACCGGGCCGTGAACGTGTGATCGCGGGGCGATACCGTCTGCTGTCCCCCCTCGGCGAGGGCGGCATGGGGACGGTGTGGCGGGCCCATGACGAGGTCCTGCACCGCGAGGTCGCCGTCAAGGAGGTACGCGCCCCCGCCGGGCTTCCGTCGGCCGAGGTGGAGCGCATGTACACCAGGCTGGAGCGCGAGGCCTGGGCTGCGGCCCGGGTGGCGAACCGCAACGTGGTGACGGTCTACGACGTGGCCCACCAGGACGGCCGCCCGTGGATCGTGATGGAGTTGATCCGTGGCATCGCGCTGTCCGACCTGCTGGACGCGGAGGGCCCGCTCTCCCCGCAGCGGGCCGCGCACATCGGTGCCGAGGTCCTCGCCGCCCTGCGCGCCGCGCACGCGGCCGGGGTGCTGCACCGCGACGTCAAACCGGGCAATGTGCTGCTGGCCAACGACGACCGGGTGGTCCTCACCGACTTCGGCATCGCCACGGTCGAGGGCAGCTCGGCACTGACCATGACCGGGGAGGTCATCGGCTCACCCGAGTTCCTCGCCCCGGAGCGGGCGCTGGGGCGCACCCCGGGACCGGAGTCCGATCTGTGGTCGCTGGGCGTGCTGCTGTACGCGGCCGTCGAGGGCAACTCCCCGTTCCGTCAGAACACTCCGCTGAGCACGCTGCGGGCGGTCGTCGACGAGCAGTTGCCGCCACCGCGCCGGGCCGGTCCGCTGGCCCCGGTGATCGAGGGGCTGCTGCGCAAGGACCCGGCCGAGCGCATCCCGGCCGAGCGGGCCGAACAGGACCTGCGGGTCATCGGCGCGGGCGGCACCCCGCGCGCGGGCGCTCCCGCCCCCTCCTACACGCCGACGGTCTCGGCGTTCCCGGCCGGTTCCCCGACTCCCCCGCTGCCCACGCCCGCCCCCGGTGGCGTGACCCGGCCCGCGTACCCGGCCGAGTCCGGGCCCCCGCCGCGGCGCCGCGGTGCCGCGGTGGTCCTGGTCGCGGGTCTGGCCGCGCTCGCGCTCGCCCTGGCGGGACTGACGTACGCGCTGGTGCACCGGAACGACAACAGCAGCGCCGGCAGCCATACGAGCAGCGGTGCTTCCCGCGGCGACACCGTGGGCGACGGGGCTTCGAGCGGTCCCGGGAGGAGCACGGGAGCGGGCACGGCACCCACCGGACGGTCCTCGGCCGGCGGTGGAGGCGGCGGCCGTACCGCGAGCCCGCCCGTGCCGTATGTGCGGGTGACGGTCGCCGGGACGCACACCGACTACTCCGGCGCCTGTCCGCCGGCGGACTCCGCGGCGCCCACGTTCACGGCGACGTTCACGGTCGGCAGCGTCCCGGTCGACGTGTCCTACCGCTGGGTCACCGCGAGGGGGCAGGTGTCGGACCCGGGCTGGAAGACGCTGTCCTTCCCCGGGGGCGGCGGAAGGACCAAGCAGCGGCAGGTCGTCGTCACGACGTACGACCCGGGCGGTTCGGTGCGCAACGCGATCGGTGTGGAGGTGCGCTCTCCGGTGGAGGTCAGGTCCAACACCGTGCCGTTCTCGGTGACGTGTGAGACGGAGACCCCGTCGTACGGGGCCTCCCCCTCGAGTTCGTGACCGTTCAGGCCGCGCCGTTCATCACCGGCAGATAGCCGCCGGACTGGCCGGCCGCGGTGGGGTGGTAGGACTGGCCGATGTTCAGCCAGTCGAGGCTGTGCAGCCAGGAGTTGCCCGAGCAGATCTCGTGGCCGCTGAAGGTGGTGCGCACGTCGCCGTAGGTGAAGCCGTGGTCGGCGGCGCGCTTGGCGATCGCGGCGTCGATGTGGTCGGCGGCGCCGTTGATCGCGGAACGCTTGGTCTCGGACAGTCCGACGCAGCTGCTGCCGAGCTTGTAGAAGCGGGGGTAGCCCAGCACGACCACATGGGCCGAGGGGGCCTTGGTACGGATCGCCGAGTAGACGGCGTCCAGTTGGCCGGGCAGGGTCGTGTCGACATATGCCTTTGCGGTCGCTATCCGCGAGAGACAGGCGCTGTCGGACTGGAGCACACATGTCGTCATGACGTCTGAGAAGCCCGCGTCGTTGCCGCCGATGGTGAGGGACACAAGGCTGGTGGACGAGTTGAGGGTGCCGAGCTGGTTGCTCAGGACATCGGTCGTCTTGGCGCCCGAGCAGGCCAGGAAGCTGAACGAAGCGGGGGCGTGCGCGGCCTGCCACAGGTACGGGTAGGCGTTCGTGCTGCGGTTGCAACTGCCGCTGGAGCCGATGTAGCTGCCGGCGCCGACGCCGGAGGAGTAGGAGTCACCGAGGGCCACATAGCCACCGGTCGCGGCGAGCGGTGAGGCCTGCGCCGCGGCGGCCCCGGTGAGGGCCAGGCCGACGGCGAGGAGGAGCGAAGTCACGTACGCCGCAAATCGGGAACGTCTCATGGAACCTCCTTTAGCAGGATCTGCCACAACGGTCGTAGCAGCTACGCGAGTTGACTGGAAGTGTCCATGCCAAGACTGTTTTCGGCATTCATACAAATTGGCCCAGGCGTTCACCCCCGCCCCGTTGTGCGCTTACGGCAAGCGCATAGGCATGACACGTCCGTTCGACCTCTCGAACGACGGTTCCCCGGAGGCCGTCCCGCCTCCGGGGAACACATGTTTAAAGCGAGGAAGAACCCGTGCGCCCCGCTTCCGCATCTTGACGACCCCCTCCCCGCTGCGCGACATTGAAGCCCGGCATCCGGCGCTTCGGGGGGCAAAGTCGCCAATGCAGACCTTAGGCATCAAGCCACCTCCGTCCGGCGAGGACGGAGGGCCGGGACAGGATCCGGGGAGGGGCCTGTTCCCACTGCTCGTCGGCGTGGGCGTCGCCGTGGCGGGGGTCGGGGCGATCCTCGCGCTGAGCGACTCGGGCTCGCCGCTGCGCGGCCCGTTCACGCTGTTCTTCCTGCTCGCGGCGCCGGCATCGGCCGTCGGCGCCGCTCTGCGGGGGCTGGATCCCTGGCCCCGCGCGCTGGTGTCCGTGGCGGGAGCGATCGCGATCGACCTTCTGGTTGCCCAAGGCATGTTGGCGGTCCACCGGTGGTCGGTCACCGGCGGGATCCTCGCGGTGACCGCGATCAGCTCCCTCGTTCTCCTGCTGGTAACGGTACGGCGGCAGCGCCGCCGTACCGCGAGAAGACGGGCCTGACGACGTGGACATCAGGGTGTACCGCCCCGGCGAACTGAGCGCCGCCGACCGGGCGGCATGGACGGCTTTGCAGTCGAAGGCCCATCTGAACGGCTCGCCGGAGCTGGCGAACCCGTTCCTGTCACCGGAGTTCGCGCTCGCCGTCGGGCGCACGAGACGCGGCGTACGGATCGCGGTGGTGTACGAGGAGGGCGAGCCCGCCGCCTTCTTCCCGTTCCAGAGAACCACCGCCGGGGTCGGACGGGCCGTGGGACTCGGCGTCTCGGACTGCCAGGGCCTGGTGCACCGGCCCGGCTTCGCCTGGGACGCGCACGAACTGCTGCGTGCCTGCGGACTCGCCGTCTGGGAGTTCGACCATCTGGTGGAAGGTCAGGAGCCGTTCGCGGCGGAGGCCTCCGGCACCTTCCCGTCCCCGGTCATGGACGTCGACCAGGGCTACGAAGCCTATCTGAGCCGACTGCGCGCCCGGTCGCCGAAGTTCACCCGTACCACGCTGGCCAAGGAGCGCAAGCTGGGGCGGGACGCCGGCCGGATGCGCTACGTCCACGACGAGCGCGACCCGGCGGCCCTGCGCACCCTGATGGCCTGGAAGTCCGCGCAGTACCGCAGGACCGGGCGCAGCGACCGCTTCGCGCACCCCTGGATCAATCAGCTGGTGCACCAGCTCTTCCACACCCGTTCCGAGCCGTTCGCCGGGATCCTCTCGGTGCTCTACGCGGACGAACGGCCGGTCGCGGCCCACTTCGGACTGCGCACCGAGCGGGTGCTGGCCTGCTGGTTCCCGGCGTACGACCCGGACTTCGCGAAGTACTCGCCCGGACTGATCCTGCATCTGAGGATGGCCGAGGCGGCCGCGGCCGACGGCATCGCCTATCTGGATCTCGGGCGGGGCCAGAAGGAATACAAGGACTCCCTCAAGACACGGGAACTTTTCGTGTCCGAGGGGTGGGTGACGCGCCGTCACCCCGTCGCGTTCGGACACAGGGCGCGCCGCGCCCCGGTCCGGGCACTGCGCAATGCGGTGCTGTCGCGGCCGGAACTCTTCGAGCCGGCCGACCGGATCCTGAAACGGATGGGGAAAATCCGTTCGAGGGGTTGAATTGACGACCTTATCAGCGAATACGAGGGACACGTCCCAGGTCTTGCCATAAAGTCGCAATCGTCAATACCGTCATACATCAACCCGCATCGGTCCATCACCCAGCGGTCCAGGGGAGGGCTCAGGTACCGCGATGGTTCCGGCGCGGGGCGCGGTAGGGGGGTGCCGTGCTCGGCGACCACAGTCGCACGAGTCGTGCCGCGCGACCGGCTGCCGTTTTCCCGGCAGACGGCCAGCTTTGCCAGCTCACCCGGCATGCACGGAGATCCATTTCGGCATGCCGTGAGTGAGAACCCCCCTTTCGAACCGGAAAAAGAGCCGGACCGTCCAGGGGCGGACGGTCCACCGGACGAGAGGGACCAGACTCATGAGTTCTGTACTGCGCCCGGCAGTTTCGGGCCAAGATCCGTTAACGCCGGGGAAGTACCGGCCCATCTCCACTCACCTGGCCATTGCGCCGCCGGTGAGTGTGGTGATTCCCGCCATGAATGAGGCGGAGAATCTCCCCTACGTCTTCAAGACCCTTCCCGACTGGATCCACGAAGTGGTTCTCGTGGACGGCAATTCCACCGACAACACCGTGGAGGTCGCGCGCGATCTGTGGCCGGGGGTGAAGGTCGTCGGGCAGCGGGGCAAGGGCAAGGGCGACGCCCTGATCACCGGGTTCGGGGCCTGCACCGGCGACATCATCGTGATGGTCGACGCGGACGGCTCGGCCGACGGCCAGGAGATCGTCAGCTATGTCTCCGCCCTGGTCTCAGGCGCCGACTTCGCGAAGGGCTCGCGGTTCGCGAACGGCGGCGGCACCTCGGACATGACGCCGATCCGCAAGCTGGGCAACCGGGTGCTGTGCGCCATCGTCAACGCGAAGTTCGGCGCCCGGTACACCGACCTCTGCTACGGATACAACGCGTTCTGGCGGCACTGCCTCGACAAGATCGACCTCGACTGCACGGGCTTCGAGGTCGAGACCCTGATGAACATCCGGGTGGTCAAGGCCGGCCTGAAGGTGCAGGAGATACCCAGCCACGAGTACCTCCGCATCCACGGCGCCAGCAATCTGCGTGCGGTGCGCGACGGGTTCCGGGTGCTGAAGGTCATCCTGAAGGAGCGCTCCAACCGGCGCGCGCTGCGCCGCCGCCCGCACGCGGTGGCACTCAACTCGGGTCAGGGAGAGATGTCTTGAAGGACCGGGACATCTCCGTGGTGATCTGCGTCTACACCGAGGACCGCTGGGAGGACATCCTCGCGGCGGTCGCCTCGGTGCGGGCGCAGTCCCTGCCGGCGCGCGAGACGCTGCTGGTCGTGGACCACAACGAGACCCTGCTGGACCGGCTGACCAGGGAGTACAAGGAGGTCGAGGAGGTCCGCGTGCTCGCCAACGCGGGCCCTCGCGGCCTGTCCGCCGGCCGCAACACGGGGATCACCGCCTCGCACGGGGAGATCATCGCCTTTCTCGACGACGACGCCGTGGCCGAACGCGACTGGCTGAGGCACTTCGCGTCGGGGTACGAGGACCCTCGGGTGATGGCCGTCGGCGGCCGCACGATGCCCCTCTGGGCGTCGGGCCGCCGCCCGGCGTGGTTCCCGGAGGAGTTCGACTGGGTGGTGGGATGCACCTACAAGGGACTGCCGCCCGGACGGGTCCGGGTACGCAACGTCCTCGGCGGCAACGCCTCCTTCCGCCGCACGGCCTTCGAGGCGGCGGGCGGCTTCGCCACCGGCATCGGGCGCGACGGCGACAAGCGTCCGCTGGGCTGCGAGGAGACGGAGCTGTGCATCCGCCTCACCCGGGCCCGGCCCGACGCGATCCTGCTGATCGACGACCGGGCGGTCATCCACCACCGGGTGCCCGCGCCACGCGAGCACTTCGCCTACTTCCGCACCCGCACCTATGCCGAGGGGCTCTCCAAGGCACTCGTGGCCCGCAGCGTCGGCTCCGGCAAGGGCCTGGAGTCGGAGCGCCGCTACACCACCCGGGTACTGCCCGCCGGGGTGGTCCGCGGACTGCGCGACGCCCTGCTGGCCCGTCCCGGCGGCGCGGGCCGGGCCGGCGCGATCGTCGCCGGGGTCGTCTCGGCGGCGGGCGGATATGTGCTGGGGAGCGTCCGGGCGCGCCGGGGCGGCGTCGCATTCTCCGTCGTGGAACTCCCCGGCGGTTCGAGGGAGGCCGCATGAGCGTCCGGACCGTGCCCATCCTCATGTACCACTCGGTCGCGACGGCGCCCAACGAGGCGACACGCGCCCTGTCGGTGGCGCCGGAGGCGTTCGCGGAGCAGATGGCGATGCTCGCGGACCTGAAGTTCACGCCCGTGACCACGGCCGAGCTGGCCCGGAGCTGGCGGGAGGGCGCGCCCCTGCCGGAGCGGCCCGTCCTCGTCACCTTCGACGACGGCTACGAGGGCGTGCACCGGCACGCCCTGCCCGCGCTCGCCGGGCACGGCTTCGCATCCACCCTGTTCGTCTCGACCGGGTGGATCAGGGGCGCCCACGACACCGGCGGCGGCCTCGACACCATGCTCGGCTGGGACCAGGTCCGCGAGCTCGCGGGCGCCGGGGTCGAGATCGGCGGCCACAGCCACACGCACCCGCAGCTCGACCAGCTCCCCGACGACGCGCTCCGGTTCGAGCTGGTGCACTGCGCGGAGATCATCACCGACGAGCTGGGCACCCGCCCGGTCTCGTTCGCGTACCCGTACGGCTACTCCAGCCGGCGGGTGCGCCGTACGGTGCGCGAGACGGGCTACCGCCAGTCGCTCGCCGTCGGCAACGGTCTCGCACGCCGCAGCCAGGGACCGTATGCGCTGCAACGGGTCACCGTGCGCCGCAACACGGACGCCGAGGAGTTCGAACGGCTCGTCCAAGGCCGTGCGATCGCCCGCAACTTCGCCAGGGACCGCGCCCTGACCAAGGGGTACGCCGTGGTCCGAAGAGCACGACAGGCTTGCCGGAAGGCCATCCGTTCCCGTGTCTGACACGACGACCACAGCCCAGGACCCCGAGACCCAGGCCGCGCCACCGGAACGGTCCGGCCGCCGCCTGCGCCTGCCCGGAAGCGGCGGGGGCGGCGGCAGCCAGCTGTTCCGCAACGCCTACGCGCTGATGCTGAACACCGGTATCTCGGCGGTGCTCGGCCTCGGCTACTGGCTGGTCGCGGCCCGCTACTACTCCGATACCGCGGTCGGCGAGGGATCGGCCGCGATCGCCGCGATGAAGCTCCTGGCCGGGCTCACCGCGGTGACACTGACCGGTGCCCTGGCCCGCTTCATCCCGATCTCGGGACGCACCACCGGGCGTCTCATCCTCCGTACCTACGCGGGCAGTTCGATCGTCGTGGCCCTGGCCGCGGGGGTCTTCCTGCTCACGTTGAACGTGTGGGGGCGGTCGTACGCTTTCCTGCACGGGCCGGGCCGCGCGCTCGTGTTCGTCGTGGCGGTCGTGACCTGGAACCTGCTCACCCTCCAGGACGGCGTGCTGACCGGGCTGCGCAGCGCGCTGTGGGTGCCAGTGGGCAACACCGTGTTCTCCGCGGTGAAACTGGTGCTGCTCGTCGGGCTCGCGGCCGCCATCCCCGCGATGGGCGTCTTCGTCTCCTGGGTCGCCGCCATCGTCACCTCCGTACTGCCGCTCGGCTGGCTGGTGTTCCGACGTCTGGTGCCCCGGCACATCGAGGCGACCGAGGACCACGCCAGCCCGCCTACGCTGAAGGAGGTCGGCCGGTTCCTGGCGGGCGACTACACCGGCTCGCTGTTCTCGCTCGCGGTGGTCTACCTGGTCCCGGTGATCGTGGCCTCGCAGGTCAACCCCGCGGACAACGCGTACTTCTACATCACCACCACCATCGGCGGCACGACCAACCTGCTCGCCATCAACATGGGCGCCTCACTCACCGTCGAGGGCTCGCACGACCCGGCGCGGCTCGCCGCCAACACCCGGGCGGCGCTCAAGCGCATGGCCCGGATCATGCTGCCCGTGTGCGGGCTGCTGTTCCTCGGCGCGCCCGTCATCCTGCACGTCTTCGGCGACGGTTACGCCCACGCGGCGACCCCTCTGCTGCGCTGGTTCGCGGTCGGGGCGCTGCTGCGGGTCGTCATGGAGACGTACTTCGCGGTCCTGCGCGCCCAGAGCCGCACGCTCGGGCTGGCCTGTCTCCAGGGGCTGCTCTGCGCGCTGGTGCTCGGCCTGACCGTGCTGCTGCTGCCCCGTATGGGGCTCACCGGCGCCGGCGTCGCGGAGATCTCCAGCCTCATGGTGATCGTGGCGATCGCCGCGCCGAAGCTCTACCGGATCCTGCGCACCGCGCCCGCCGACGCCGTGCCCGAGGACGCGGCACCGGACGGGGACCTCGCCGACCTGGGGGCGCGCGAGGTCCCCGTGCCGAGGACCGGCCCGTCCTGGGCGAAGAAGCTCGACGCCGACACGCTCGCGCTCGGCATCCATGTGGACTTCGACCACCAGGAGCGCCGGCCTGACGTGCGCCCCGGTCCGGGCACGCCGCCCACCGGGACGCTCGCCGTGCCCGGGGACCACGACCGCACGACATGGTCGCTGAGGCTGCCGCCGCCGGACCGTCCGGCGGGACCGCACGGCTCCACCGCACGGGTCCGAAAGGCCCAGGAGGACCCGCAGCTCCCGGACGATCCGCGCTCTCCCGGCTCTGGCGGCGGGGCGGTCCGGTCGCGGCCGACCCGGTCCGGGCTGCTGCTCGGCTCCCTGCTGGTCGCGGCACTGCTGCTGTACTGGGTGCCCGCGCTGTCACTGAACGACGGCTCCCTCGCACGCATGGGCGGCCTGGGACTGATCTCGGTCCTGCCGCTGCCGACCCTGGCCGGAGCCGCGCTGCTGGTCGTGGTCTTCGCCGGGCTGCTGTGGCGCGGCCGTGAGCACCGGGGCCTGCTGCTGGCCACCCTGCTCGCGACGGTCGTCTCCCTGCACGCGCTGCCCGCCGTGATCGAGACCGAGCCGCGCTTCGCGACGGCCTGGCAGCACCTGGGGTTCCTCGACTACATCGACCGCACGGGGTCCGCCGTACCGGACCTGGACGCGCGCTGGAGCTGGCCGGGCTTCTTCGCGGTGGCCGCGTTCGTCGCCAAGGCCTGCGGGGTCACCGACCTCACCGAGGTCATCCGCTGGTGGCCGACGGCCATCCAGCTGCTCTATCTGGCGCCGATGCTGCTGCTGGTGCGGTCACTGAGGGCGAGCTGGCGCGCCAAGTGGACCGGTATCTGGATCTTCGTGCTCAGCGGCTGGGTCGGCCAGGACTACTTCTCGCCGCAGGGCTTCACCTATCTGTTCTACCTGGTCTTCGTGGCGATCCTGCTGGTGTGGTTCCGCGCGCCGCGGGTGATCTGGGCCAAGGCCCGCCCCGGCGAGGCCGAGGTGGAGCCGGCCGGCCGTGGGCAACGGGCGGTGCTGCTCATGGTGCTGATCGGCCTGTACGCGGCGAGCGTCCCGGCCCATCAGCTCACCCCGTTCGTGATGCTGGGCGTGCTCGCGGCGCTCGTCCTGGCCGGCCGCTCCGAGCTGCGCGGGCTGCCGCTCCTGTTCGCGGTGCTGGTGGCGTTCTGGGTCGGCTTCATGGCCGAGCCGTACTGGTCCGGGCACTTCGACGAGCTGTTCGGCGGGGTCGGCGGCGTCGGCAGCAATGTGTCGACGTCCGTCTCCGGGCGCATCCAGGGCGGCGACTCGACCCACAAGCTCGTGCTGTACACGCGCGTCCTGCTGGCCGGGGCCGTGCTGGCCTTCGCGTGCTGGGGCTGGTGGCGGCGGCGCGGGCACAAGTACCGCGAGCGGTCGCTGCTGGTGCTGACCTTCGTGCCGTTCCTGGGTTTCGGCATGCAGTCCTACGGCGGCGAGATGGCGCTGCGCGTCTTCATGTTCGCGGTGCCGGGCGCGGCCCTCCTGGCAGGACTCGCCCTCTTCCCGCGCACCGGCGCGACGGCCGAGGAGCGGGAAAAGGACCGGGCCGGCCTCGCCCCGCTCGCCGCCCTCCTGGCGGGCCTGCTGCTGATGGGCGGCTTCCTGGTGGCCCGCTGGGGCAACGAGTCCTTCGAACGGACCCGCCCGGGCGAGGTCGCGGCGATGGACTACGTCTACGCCCACGACGACCCGACCGTGCGGCTGCTGTGGCTGAGCAACGACACGGTCGACAACGTGACGCCGGCGATGCCGTGGGGCGCCCGGGACATGGAGAAGGTGCAGTACGTGCCAACCCTGGCGCCCGTCGATCCGGCCCTGGTGTCGGGCCTGGTCAAGTCACTCAAGGACGCCGGACCGAACTCGTACCTCATGATCAATGTCAGCCAGGTGACGTACCTCCGGATGGACGTGGGCTACTCGGCGAACTGGGAGTCACGGCTCATCAGGAACCTGGACGACCGCCGGGAGCTGAGGAAGGTCCTCGTCAACGACGACGTGACGATGTACGCGCTGCGCCAGCAGCCCGCCGGCCCGGTCGCGAAGCCGCATCCCGGGCCGATCGGCCCGCGGGTGACCTGGACGCCGTGGTCGGTGGTCGGCGGGCTCGCGGCCGTGGCGCTGGTACTGATGCTGACGGCGCGCGAGGTCGTACGGGTCGCGATGCCGCAGAGCGTGCGGCGGCTGCGCCTGTTGCAGAGCAGTTTCTGGTTCTCCCTGCCCCTGCTGGCGGTGCTGCTGGCCTCGCTGGTGCAGCGGTTCCTGACCCTGGGAAAGGGCTGAGGGCCGGACCGGGTCAACCGGCGTACGAGGTGGAGCGGCTCAGCGCTGGAGCCACTTCACCTCGTACGCCTTCATGGCGAACCGCTTGCCGTCGACCTGGGCGCTGATCGCGCGGCCCAGGGTGTTCACCACGAGGACGACCTTGTCGGTGGCGAGGACACGGACGTTGGGGACGTCGTCCTGGGCGACCGGCACCGTCCGGTACGTCGTGCCCGGCGGGAACGCCTCTCCGAACCGGGAGACCAGGTCGTACATGGGCAGCTCCCTGCCGCCCGCCGCGGTGTCGGTCGGCGTCCACAGGCAGCCCGCGCAGCCGGTGCCCGTCCGCTCCTCGGGGTTCCAGTAGAAGCCCGAGGACGCACCGCCCTTGACCAGTGCGATCATGCCGGCGGCCTGGACGGCGACGCGGTGGTCCTCGGTCCAGCCGTCGCGGTCGTCGTTGCCGTCGGCGGGCTCGACGTAGTACTCGGCCCACCACAGCGGCAGATCGTCGGTCTGCTTCCGCACCCAGGAACCTACGGCGGTGAGCTTGTCGGTGGCGGCGAACTCGTTCGGCAGCAGGTCGTCGTCCTTGGTGTAGCTGGAGCCGTCCACGACGACGAAGTCGGCGCCCGCCTTGTGCTGGTTCCAGTAGGCGAAGGCGTCCAGGACCCGCTGGTCCATGGCGCCCCAGGCACCGCGCAGGGCGGTGGAGGCGTCCTGCTTCTGCCGTGGGTCGACGCTGTCCATGACGAGGTACGGGCCCCCCACCATGATCTCGGGGTTGACCTGCTTGAGCGCCTTGTAGACCAGGTTGTACAGCTCGGTGTAGCCCTCGTAGTCCCAGCGGGCCCCGGAATCGTTCCAGAAGCCCTTGAACTCGTTCCAGACGATGAAGTGGCGCACGTCCGGATAGCGCTTGGCGACGGTGGCCGCGAGGGCCGCGAAGTCCTTGTAGTGGGCGGGCGTCGGCGCGGTCTCCAGAGCGGCCTGGCTCCAGTCGGTGGCGCCGACGCCCGCCCTGCCGCCCTTCATCCAGTCCGGGGCGCAGCACAGGGTGACGACCGGGGTGCCGCCGGACTCGCGGACGAAGTCGATCCGGCGGTCCATCTCCTCGAAGTCGTAACGGCCCTTCACGGGCTCGGGATTGCCCGCGCCCCAGCCCATGATGTGCTGGTTCTGCGGCAGACCCGTCCCGGAGAGCAGCCCCTCGACGCGCGCGGTCGCCGGGCCGCTGCCCACGTCGGCGCTGTACTGGGTGTGCGTGAAGCCCCAGCCGACGTCCGGTCTCGTGGACGCGGGCGGAGTTGCGGGCGTGCCATGCACCTTGTCGCCGTCACGTGTGGTGCCGCTGATGCTCGCGCCGTTGCCGGGCAGCATGCTGATCAGGGTCACCACCAGGGCCAGAGCGGCCGCCCCCACGCCGAGCAGAGCGGTGAGACGCCACCGCCCCGCCCCCGAATTCCACTCATGACGTCCCATCATGGGCCACAGTAACGGCCCGGCTCGGGCCAGGGGCAGACTTTGTCTTTCAACAGCCCGGTAACAGGACGTACCGGATGCACCGGGAGCATGGCGCACACCCGACACACCCGGCGCACTTCGGAAACCGGGTGCACGGGAGGGTCCCGTGACGGATCATGGCGGCATGCCCGCGAACCCACACGATGCTCTGCCGATCCGGCTCAACGTCGATGACAGCGACTCGCCGTCCGACGTCGTCGACGCGCTGTTCCTCGGCCGCTTCGCGAAGGGCGAGCAGCCGTACTCGCACGCGGCGAACATCGACCGCGTACGCTCCGGGGCCACGCTCCTGCCGCCGGACGCCCGGGTGCTGCGCATCGCCCGCGACGAGGACCGCAGCGCGACTCTCGCGGAGGGCGAAGGCTGGACAGTGCTGGTCTCCCGCTGGAACCGCGGCGCGGACGTCACGGTGACGGCCACCAGCGCCGAGCTGGCCGAACAGGTGCTGGGCCAGGCCACGGACGGCGCGGCGGACGAGCCGGAGCCGCAGCCGGAGAACGTGACGATGGGCTTCTGGTACGTGTCGCCGAGGCGCGGTCCGCACCGTACGACACGGCAGATCGCGGCGGGCACCTGGGAGGAGGTCCGCGCCAACTACACCGCACCGGTGGCGGACGCCATGGACCGGCTGATGAAGACGACACCGGAGGACATCGCGGGCAGGCTGCTGCTGCTTCACGGCCCGCCGGGCACGGGCAAGACGTCGGCGCTGCGGACGCTGGCCCGCTCCTGGCGGGACTGGTGCCAGGTGGACTGCGTCCTGGACCCGGAGCGGCTCTTCAGCGACGTCGGGTATCTGATGGACATCGCGATCGGCGAGGAGGACGCGGCGGGCAAGGGCCGCTGGCGGCTGCTCCTGCTGGAGGACTGCGACGAACTGATCCGAGGCGAGGCCAAGCACACCGCGGGCCAGGCGCTGTCCCGTCTGCTGAACCTGACGGACGGACTGCTGGGGCAGGGCAGGAACGTCCTGGTGGGCGTCACGACCAACGAGGACCTGGAGCGGCTGCACCCGGCCGTCGTACGCCCCGGCCGCTGTCTGGCCCGTATCGAGGTCGGTGCGCTGACCCGCACGGAGGCGGTGAGCTGGCTCGGCCGGGAGGACGGCGTGGGCCGCGACGGTGCGACCCTCGCGGAGCTGTACGCGCTGCGGCGGGGGACGTCGCCGGCGTCGGTGCCCGACCAGCGGGCGGGGGCGGACTCGGGGCTGTACCTGTAGCCGTACCTGTCGCCGTACCGGTGGAAGCCGCCGGCCGGTGCTTTGATGGATGTATGACCCTGTTCGTCGGCACGTCGGGGTGGCAGTACAAGGACTGGCGCGACGTCCTGTACCCCGTCGGCGTGCCCATGCGGCTGTGGCTGGAGGAGTACGCGACACGCTTCGCCACCGTCGAGATCAACAACGCGTTCTACCGGCTGCCGTCCAGGGAGAACTTCGAGAGCTGGCGGGAGCGGGTGCCACCCGACTTCGTGGTGGCGGTCAAGGCCAGTCGCTATCTGACCCACATCAAGCGGCTGAAGGAACCCGAGGAGCCGGTGCACCGCCTGATGAGCCACGCGGCGGGGCTCGGTGACCGGCTCGGTCCGGTCCTGCTCCAGCTCCCGCCCACCCTGCGCGCCGACCCGGCTCTCCTGGACGACTGCCTCGCCTGCTTTCCGGCCGGCACCCGGGTCGCGGTCGAGCCGCGCCACGCATCTTGGTGGACCCCGCACGTGCGCGGGGTGCTCGAGGCCCGGGGCGCGGCGCTGTGCTGGGCCGACGTGCTCTCCCGCCCGGTCACCCCGCTGTGGCGGACCGCCGACTGGGGCTACCTCCGCTTCCACGCGGGCCGCGCCCGGCCGTGGCCGCGCTACGGCCGGCGGTCGCTGACGTCCTGGGTCCACCGCATCGCGGAGGCCTGGCCCGACGACCGGGACGTCTACATCTACTTCAACAACGACCCGCACGCGGCGGCGGTCCTGGACGCGACGGCCTTCGCCCGCGCGGCGTCGGCGGCCGGCCTGCCGGTCACCCGCACACCGCACCGCCTGCCGACGGCGGCCGGATCTCAGTCGCCGTAGGCCGCCCTCAGGGCGTCCCGGACCGCCGCCAGCGCTTCCTGCTCGCCCAGGCCCAGCCGTCGTACCCGTTCGGCATAGGCCGAGGCGGCGGCAGCCGCCTCCCGCTCCGCGGCGGAACCGGCGGCGGCCACGAACGTTCCGTTGCGCCCGCGTGTCTCGATCACCCCGTCCGCCTCCAGCGCCCGGTACGCCTTGGCGACCGTGTTCGCCGCAAGGCCGAGGGACTCGGCGAGCCCGCGCACGGTCGGCAGCCGGTAGCCCACCGGCAGCACCCCCGACCTGGCCTGCTCGGAGATCTGCGCCCGCACCTGCTCGTACGGCGGTGCGCTTCCGCCGATGTGGATCTTCAAAGTCACAGGCCGATTCTTCCGCACCCGCCGGAAAATGGGGGGCATCCCCGCGCCCGCCCGCATACCGTGCGCCCTTGTGACAGTGAACGAGAACCCGGCCGAGCCCCCGGCCCAGGTGGAGGTCGTCCTGGTCAAGGCGGGTCGTACGAAGATCCGTTATCCCGCCGTGCTGCTCCGCGACGACGGCAACCGGATCGTCGTACGGGCCCCCTGGGCCGGCGACGGCGTCCGTGACTTCGGCTTCGTTCGGTTCGAGCCCGGTGACGTCTTCACCGAGTACTACTGGCGCGACCGGTGGTACGCGGTGAAGGAGGTACGTGACGGGCGGGGCGCCCTGAAGGGGTGGTACTGCGACATCACCCGCCCGGCCGCCCGCTCCGGCGGAGAACTGGTCGTCGAGGACCTCGACCTGGACCTGTGGCGCTCCGCGGACGGCGCGACCGTGCTCCGCCTCGACGAGGACGAGTTCGCGGCGAGCGGCCTCGCAAGGACGGACCCGGCGGCCGCCGCGGCCGCCGTACAAGCCCTGGACACCCTCGAACTCCTCGCGCGCGAGGGCGGCTTCGAGGCGCTGCGGGCATGAGCCGGGACTCCGGTCAGGGCACCGCCACCACCACGTACCGTTCGTCGTCCACCTCCTTGCCCCACAGCCGCGCGTCGTCCGACAGCCGTTCGACGCGCACATCGCGGGCCAGAGGCTCAAGCAGCGCGGTCAGCCGCTCGGCGGATATCCCGACCGGGCTGACGGTCCCCCACACCCCCTCGACCAGCACCAGCCGTCCCCCGGGGCGCAGCAGTCCCCGCCAGTGCCGCAGGGCACGGCCGGGGTCGGGCAGGGTCCACAGCACATGGCGGACCAGGACGGTGTCGAAGAACCGCTCACGGACCGGCGGGGCCGCGGCGTCGCCGACGAGGAACACGGCATGACTCCCGGCCGGCTTTTCCCGCGCGAGGGCGACCATGGGCGGCGACAGGTCCACTCCCGTCACACGATGGCCCCGCTCGGCCGCCAGAAGCGACAGGCTGCCCGTACCGCACCCGAGGTCCAGGACGTGACCGGGCCGGGACGGCAGCCACTCCCCCATCCGGGCTGCCCAGGCACCGCGCACCACGGGATCGCGCAGCCCGTGGTCCGGCTCGTCGTCGAAACCGGCGGCCGCCCGGTCCCAGTCCACGGGGGCTCCTGGTGCTGTCGAGGTTTCGGGTGCCCGGTTACTGGCCATGTTCCTGGTCATGTCCCTGGTCATACGGCCAGGGTGACAGCCGCCACTGACAGCCGATTGGTGACAGTCGCCACAGACAGACCGCGATCGATGAGGAACCCTCGCCGGAAACGTCTGCCTCCGCCCACACGCGGAACACGGTAGACACAAGGAGGCCCCATGCGCCGAGTAACCGTGCACAAGCCCCTGAAGAGGACCGACTCCCGCCGGGTGCGGGAAGAGGCCGACGACCGCCCGACGGAGCGCCCGGAAGTCCGCAGGGACATCGCCCGCCTCTGGTGGCCGGACGCCTGAGCGCCCGCGTGGGGGCCCGGCCCGCGCATGAACCGGCCAACGGGCGCCCGAGGGCGGGACGGCAGGGATGCCC
Organism: Streptomyces sp. NPDC046931; assembly: GCF_040644655.1. NCBI lineage: Bacteria > Bacillati > Actinomycetota > Actinomycetes > Kitasatosporales > Streptomycetaceae > Streptomyces > Streptomyces sp. NPDC046931. Next base: position 33,297 of record NZ_JBEYWX010000021.1, on the reverse strand, counting down.
CCCGGCGCCGCCTGTCTGATCGCAGGCTCAGCGCTGCCTCGGCCTTTGGGGCTCTGCCGGTCCTCGGAGCCAAAAGGTGAGCCACGGCCGCGAATTCAGGCGGGCGGCCTGAGCGCGCTGCCGTCCCGTCTCAGCGCCCGAATCGACGCAGACCACCGCACCCGACCGTCTCTCGGTACCGGTTCCCCGTCACGAAACGCGGGCGCGGGCAGAACAGCACGCCGGAGGGCTTGAACCACCTGGTCGGCCGGCTCGTATCGCACGGCGAAGGTCTCGGTCGCCCCGAACTCCGGGCTGGTCCGTGGCCGTTCGCCGGTGTCCGACCCGGCCACTGAGCTGTTGCGGCAGGGCGCCGCCAGAGCTTTGCGTACACCCCGGGATCAAGAACGGAAAACTCGGAAATTCGGGCATCGCTGGTGTGCTGACTGATCACTCCCCGCTGCCGGGATCCTCTCGCCTCTCATCCAACTGCTCCAAGAGCCTGGCGGTGGTCAGGGTGTCGGGGTGGTCCTCACCCAGCACCCGCCGCCGGGCCAGGGTGTCTTCGCCCAGGAACCACACCGACCGCCGGGTCGTCCCGCCAGCCGCCCTGACGTCAGTGGACCCGCGCCGGCGGGACGCCGCGCTGACTGTGCGTCAGCAATGCGTCGAAGGCGGAAGCGAGTTCGGTGATGGTCGGCCGGTTGTCGGGATCGGGCTCGAGGCAGACATCGATCGCGGCGGCGAGACCGGGTGGCAGGCGCCGACGGGTCCCGACCGACGGGGCCCGCTCCTCGAGCTGCGGATACCAGTCGTCCTCGGCGGGGCCGTCCTCCGACGGCCGGTCGTCGCTGCCGGCCACTGACCCTTCGTCCGCATCCCCGCTCTCGTCATCCCCGCTCTCGTCGTAGGTCTCGCCATCGTCGAACGGGACGTCGCCAGTGGCGGCCTCGTACAGCGTGATGCCGATCCCCCAGACGTCCGCAGCGGCGGTGAGCGTCCCGCCGCGTGCCTGTTCGGGGGCCAGGTAGCAGAAGGTGCCGAGACCTGGGCAGGCGGGGCCGGGTGGACGTGCGACGCTCAGGTCGAGCAGGATCGCACGCCGGCCGCCGACCACGACGTTGGACGGCTTGATGTCCAGGTGCAGCAGGCCCTGACCGTGCAGGTAACGCACAGCCGAGCACAGGTGCAGGCCGAGGATGGCGAGGTCGTTGGCGGCCAGCCGACGGCGCCGACGGCCGATGAGATGCGCCAGCGTCTCCCCGGTCAGCGTCTCCAGGACCACGGACGGCTCCGGGCCCTCGACCGTCTCGTACGCGCGGACCAGGTGCGGATGGGTGAACGTCTGGAGCCAGCGGCCCTCCTGCACGAGCCGGTCGTGCAGCCGCTGCTCGTGCCGCCGGTCCGGCCGCAGCACCTTCACCACGCACCGGCACTCCCGTTCCTTGCTCCAGACGTCGTACAGGTCCAGCCAGCCGGTGCGCGCCAGGTGTGCGAGCACTTCGTAACGGGGGATCACCGTCGCTCCGGCCGTCAGCGGCGGCGGGAGCGGCGCCTTGGTGCGGGTCATGGCAGTACCTCCAGGGCAGGCGCGCCACTCACCGGCCTGTGCTCGTGCAGCCGGTACAGCCGCGCGTAGGCGGTGCTTCGTGCGAGCAGTTCCTCGTGTGTGCCGTGCTCGGCGGCATGCCCCTGCTCGAGCACCACGATCCGGGTGGCGTCGCGCACGGTGAGGAGGTTGTGGGAGATGATGATCGTCGTGCGGCCGGTCATCAGCTGGCGCAACGGTTCGAGGATCCGCCATCCCGACTCGGTGTCCAGGCCCGTGGTCGGCTCGTCGAGGAGGAGCACGGGGGCGTCCCGGATCATCGCGCGGGCGATCGCCAGGCGCTGCCGCTGTCCGCCGGAGAGCAGCCGGCCGCTGTGGCCCACCACGGTGTCGTAGCCTTCCGGCAGTCGGAGGATGAACTCGTGCGCGTCCGCGGCGAGGGCGGCCGCAACGATCTCCCGCTCGCTGGCCCCCGGTCGACCGTAGGCGATGTTGTCCCGGACCGTGCCGTGGAAGACGAGGGTCTCCTGAAGCACCGCGGCGATGTTGTTGCGCAGGTCGGCGAGGTGTACGTCGCGAAGGTCGAGCCCGTCGAGCCGGACGGCCCCGCGCTGCGGGTCGTAGAAGCGCAGCAGCAGCTTGGCAGCGGTCGACTTTCCGGCGCCGCTCGCCCCGACCAGCGCGAGTGTCTCACCGGGTGCTACCTGGAACGAGATGTCCGACAGCGCCGGCCGGGTGGTTCCCGGGTAGCGGAAGCTGACGTCGTCGAACTCCACGCCGCCGCGGGCACGCCGGAGCCGCCGGGGGGCGGCGGCCTGGCGGACCTCGGGTCGTTGGTCGAGTAGCTCGATGATCCGCTCTGCCGAGGCAGATGCCGAGTAGAAGGTGTTACTGAGCCGGGAGATGCCGCGGATCGGGCTGTAGAGCTTGCTCAGCAGGGCCAGGAAGACCATCAGCCCGCCCAAGGTGAGCCGACCCCGCGTCAGCTCCCATGTGCCCAGGCCCATCACCACCAGAGCACCGCCCAGCTCGATGAGGTCGACCACCGGACCGAACAGGGCGCGAATCCGTGTCGAGATCATGGCCGCGCGGAACCTGCCGAGATTCTCGCGCTGGAACCGGCCGTACCCCCACCTCTGGCGGTTGTACGCCTGCACGAGCGAGATGTTGCCGAGCACCTCCTCGGCGATCGCACTGATCGAACCGCTGCGCCGGCGCCGCTCACGTGAGGCGGCCTTGATCCGCCGGGAGAAGCGCCGTGCCGTGAACCAGAACATCGGCGTGATGACGAGGGCCAGGAGGGTCAGATCCCAGCGCAGGTAGAAGAGCACGCCGAGGAAGATGCCGAGCCGCATGACGTGTGAGATCGCGTCCACCATGCCGGAGAGCATGAATGTCTCGACCGCGTCGACGTCGCCGGTCAACCGGGACAGCAGATCGCCCAGCCGCTGCCGTTCGAAGAAGCCGAGCGAGAGGCCCTGCAGGTGCCGGAACACATCGGACCGAAGGGTCAGCAGGAAACGTTCGCTGACCCAAGCGGAGATCACTTCGTCAGCGAACGTCAAGACGCCGGAAAAGAGGGCGAAACCGAGGTACGCCAGGGCGATCGGAAAGAAGAGGTGAAGGTTGCGCGGGACGAGCACATTGTCGACCAGGATCTTGAAGAGCAAGATCTCGGCCGCGTCGATGACCGGCCCCATCACGACAAAGGCGAGGATCAGCACGAACCAGTGCCGACCCCCACGGGTGTAGGGCCAAAAGCGCCGGAACACACCCCTGAGCGGAACCGCCGGCGCGGCGGCGACGATCGCATCGGAGTGCTCGGCGGCAGGCAGCAGCCTTCGAAGGGCCGACCACACGGCGGCCATCGCTGTCATCTTGCGGATTCCCTGATCCGGCGGCTCTCGGCTCGAAGAAGAACTGGGCCCACACCCGGCATCGTGGTCACCTTTCCCAATGAAGACGACCATGGTCGGGTGCGAAACCCGACCATGGTCAGTACGACACATTCAATAAGTCGCGCTAGTGCCGCGAGTGGCGCGAGTGGCGCGAGCGACGACGCCGGTGGTGCGTCTCGGTCTTGCTGCTCTTCTTCCTGCCACTTTCCTCGGTACGGAGCGCGGGTGCCACGAGGCCAAGTACGGCCATGGTGTTCTCCTTTCGTTTGCGCTTCCTGCCATGATCTTCGAGCGGGGTTCCGGACCCCGCAAGCTGAGCACTCCCAACGGGGTAGGTACCACGGCCCCGGCGTCGTTCCGCCCTGTCTGAATTGGTGATTGCTGGTCAGGTGCCGTGGGCGGTGAAGGCGTCTTCGTGGTGGTTCAGGCCGCGGCGAGCGTGTGCGATGTTGGCGCGACCGGCCGGCCGAAGGGTGCTGTTGGCTGGGCTCACCTGGCGGACACGAGACCCCCGATTGCGGTTGTTGATCGGTTCGGACGGCTGCCACATCGCCCTCAACAGTCATGAAGCACATGGGGAGCCGGTGGAAGCGACGCCTCGGACGACCTGACTCCGGATGTTCGTCCTCCCCTCGGCTTTCGAGCCAACCGGCGCGCTCCATGCGCGCCCAGATGGTGTAGACGCTGCCAATCGGCCTAACAGCGGCTCGGGCGACCGCGAAGCCATGTGGCTCATCGAAGGAGGCGAGGAACGCCTCCATCACATCCGACGCTGCGGCCGTGACCTTGAAGGGTTCTCCGCATAGCCCGGTCCTGCGGCAACCTTGGGCGGCACCCGGGAGCCAGTCCGGGAGCCGACCGAGGCGTCCGGCTGCGGACGAACGCGACCACCACGGACGGCGATGCCGCTCGGGAGCAGGTGATACGGGGCCTCCCAACTCTCCTTCCTGAGCCCTCGGTTAGTGCTGCCTTAACGCGACCATAAGGATCTCCTCCACCCGCCTCCGACAGGCGATTTCACGATTTCTTGCGGCTAGCTTGCTGAGCGCCCCCCACGGGATACGGCCCCGCACCCGAAGCGCTCGGAGGAGTTCAGGATGTCCGTACGCCGCAGAATCGCCGTTCTCGCCGCCGTCGGTGTCATGCCGCTCGTGCCGGTGGGACCGGCCGATGTTCCCGCGGCCGCGCACGGGTCGATGGGGAACCCGGTCAGCCGGGTGGCGCAGTGCTACGCCGAGGGGCCCGAGAGCCCGAGGTCGGCCGCGTGCGGGGCGGCGGTCGCGACCGGCGGCACACAGGCCCTCTACGACTGGAACGGCGTGCGCATCGGCGACGCGAACGGGCGGCACCGGGAGCTGATCGCGGACGGCAAGCTGTGCAGCGCGGGCAACGCCGAGTTCACCGGGCTCGACCTGCCCCGCGCCGACTGGCCGGCGACCGGGGTGCACAGCGGCCCGTACACCTTCCGGTACCGGGTGACCGCCCCGCACAAGGGCACGTTCACGGTGTACCTCACCAAGCCCGGGTACGATCCGTCGAAGCCGCTCGCCTGGGCCGATCTGGATCTCGCGCATCCGGTCGCCACGGCCACCGACCCGGTCGCCTCAGGTGGGTTCTACAGGTTCTCCGGCAGCCTCCCGCCGCGCTCCGGCAGACAGTTGCTGTACGCGATCTGGCAGCGCTCGGACAGCCCGGAGGCGTTCTACTCCTGCTCGGACGTCGTCTTCGGCGGCTCGGGCGCCGCCGGCACGGGGAAGGGGCCGGCTCCGGTTCCGTCCGCCTCCGCGCCCTCCGACCGGCAGATCGAGGCCGGGACGGGCAAGTCGACGGTCGGGCACCACGGTCACGGCGGTGAAGCGGCGGATACGCCGACGGCGGCGCACCCCGAACCCACGGCCGAGGTCGCGCGGAAGGCGTCAGCCTCGGCGGCGGCCGCAAGGAGCGACACGGCGGTCGACGGCGCGAGCGACGAGGGGGCCGCGCAGCAGCTCGCCGAGACCGGTGGCGGCGCCTCCACCTCGTATCAGGCGATCGGCGGCGCGGGCGTGTTGGCCCTCGGGGCGGCGGCCCTGTTCGCGTCGGTGCGCCGGCGTGCGGCGCGCGGGGCCCGTCGCGGGCGCTGAGGTTCCGGGGCCTGTCCGGCGGCTCAGGTCGGACAGGCCCCGGGAGACGGCCGCAGCGGCTGGGGACGGCTGCGGACGTCTTGCGAGGGTGGTCGGGGTCAGCTGAACACCGAGGCGCAGGTGGTGGCGGTGGCGTGCGCCGGGTCGAGGGCGTTGGCCACCTCGTGGAAGGCGATCCGGTCGGTCAGCCCGATCAGCATGTGCTCGGAGAGGTCGAGGCCGCACAGGTCCTGCAACAGGACGTTGTGGACGTCGGATCCGCTCAGGAACTGGGATCTGTACGGGGTGGCCACCTCGTCGTACTTGGTGGCGATGACCGTGTAGTGCACGCCGGGCACGGTGTCGCCTCCGGCGTTGAGCTTGGTGATGAACTCGGAGCCGGCCACCTGGTCGGCGAGTCCCGGCGTGGCCTTGGAGAGCAGGTCCGCGGCGCCGGGGAAGTAGGGCAGCAGGTTGGCGAGTCCGTCCAGGGTGGTGCCGTGGTTGTCGGGCGCGATGCCGACGAGTGCGTTCACCTTGGCGGCGCCGCCGAGGAACTTGAGGTAGTAGCGGGGCATCATCCCGCCCTGCGAGTGCCCGACGATGTCGGCCTTGGCGACGCCGGTCGCGGCGAGCACCTTGTCGACGAAGGTCTGGAGCTGCTCGGCGGACGTGGCGATGGGACCGAGCCCGTAGAAGAGGGGGACGCCCGGCAGCTGGCCGTAGTCGAGGGAGAAGACGCAGTAGCCGCGGTTCTCCAGATAGGGCGCGAGGGCCAGCCAGTTGTCCACGGAGTTGCCGAGGGTCCCGTGGACGAGGACGACGGGGCGGGGGTGGGCGGCGGACGGCTTGCAGGAGTAGTCGTTCCAGCCGCTGCTCGGGGCGGTTGCGGCATCGGCGGTGGCGGTGGCGGTGGGAACGACGGCGACCGCGGCGGCCAGCAGCAGTGCGGCCAGCGGTCTGAGTGCTCGTTTCCAGGGCAGCATCGGGTGATCTCCTTGCGGCTCAAGGGAGGTACGACGGCCTTACGCCCTGTGATCCGGATCACGGGATGCTGTTCACCCGTCAAGTTACGGACCAGTAGTGGAAGTGTGAAGTTACGCGTCAGTAAAAACTTTTGGAGGTGGCCGACCGCTCCTGCGGTTTCTGGTAATGCGCCGAGCGCGTGTGAAGACTCATCACCATGCGGGTTTGACCGGCCCCGCGGGTGCGATCTGCCGCAACTGACGCTGGAGCGAACGAATTCCGGGCTCCCCGAGCAGCTCCGCCCACGGCCGCACAGCCTCCACCGCGGCCTCCTCCGCCGCCCGGGTGCAGGCCCGGCCCCGCTCGGTCAGCACGATCAGCCGGGCGCGCGCGTCCCCGGGATGCGGCCGCCGTTCGGCGTAACCCTTGCGCACGATCTCGTCCACGAGCTGACTCGCGGCCTGCTTGGTGACCCCGAGGTGGGCAGCGAGCTCGGTGACCGTCGCGCCGCCCGGGGAGAGCCGGGCGAACGCGAAACCGTGCGCGGGCCGCAACCCCTCGAAACCACGGGCGACGACACCGTCGTGGATGCGGTGGGTCAGCTGGGCCGCGACGGCGAGCAGGGCGGCGGACAGGCCTAGGGCCTCGGAGTTCTGCACGGAGGCATTGAAACACCCTTGACGGGACGGTCAAGTGGCTTGACCATCATGGGTGTCCAAGTAGTCAAGCCACTTGACCATCTGCCCAGGAGGCACCCATGCCCGTGGTCCGCTCGTCCCAAGCCGTCGTGCACGAGATGCACGGCGCGCGATTCGTCTCGTACGCCACCCCCCTGACGGGCAGCAAGGAGCTGTGCGCGTGGCGGGGGGAGATCCCGGCGGGCACCAAGGCGCCCACCCACACCGTCAACCGGGAGGAGATCTTCCATCTGCTGCAGGGGGAGCTGCTGATCACGGTCGACGGCCGCACCGACCGCGTCCTTGCGGGCGACACGGTGATCGTCAACCCCGGGGCGACCCTCACCATCGAGAACCCGACCGGCCACACCGCGGTCTCCTGGGTCACCACCTCCCTCGGTCTCGAGGCGGAGCTGGCCGATGGCACGCGCATCACTCCGCCGTGGGCCGGCTGACGTCCACCGCAAGGGGGCTATGCGGCGAGCGACCCCGGGAACACCGCGCGCGGGCCGAACCTGGCTCGCGCGCGGTCCGCCACCTCCTCCAGGCGGCGCACCTTCTCGTCCACGGGGTCGAAGGTGAGCTGGTGGGTCGCGTGGTCGGCGGGGACCATACCCTCGGCACGCAGGGCGATCGCACGGACCCGGGCGCGTTGCAGCCCGAGCGCCTCGTACATGCGGTACGCCTCCGCGGTGAGCGCCGCCGAGTGCGCTGTCGGTTCGGCGAGGGTACGGCTTCGGGTCGTCGCGGAGCGGTCGGCGTAGCGCACGGTGAGGGTGAGCGTGCGGCACACCCGCTCCAGATTGCGCAGCCGGGTGCCGAGTTCCTCGGCGGCCGACAGCAGGGCGCGCCGGTGCCGGTCCGAGTCCAGTTCGTCGTGGGTGAAGGGGCGTTCGGCGGCGAGGGAGGAGGACACGGCGTGGGGCACGACCCGGCCGCGGTCGATGCCGCTCGCCTTCTCGTGCAGTTCACGGCCGACCCGGAGACCGACCAGCCGCTGCACCGTGGAAAGGGGCGCGGCAGCGACCTTGCCGACGGTGTCGAGCCCGTACTCGCACAGGGTGCGGGCGGTGACCCCGCCGACCCCGGGCAGCGCCCTGACCGGCAGTGCGTCGAGGAACTCCCGTACGGCGCCCGGCGCTTCGGGCACCACGCGCACTGTGCCCGGCGCCGCCTCCCGCAGGGCCATACGGGCCAGCATGGGCCCGGGCCCCGCCCCGATCGCGCAGTCCACTCCGTGGTGGGCGAGGGCTCGTACGCGGATCAGCGCGGCCAGTTCGACGGCGTCCCGCCCGAAGTACCGCTCGGCGCCCCGCAGATCGGCGAGCGCCCCGTCGGGCGGCAGCGCCTCGACGACGGGGGTGAACTCCTCGATGAGCCCGAGCAGCCCCGGCAGGGCCGCCTCGTACATCACCGGCAGCTGGAAACGTACGCAGAGGATGGTCATCCCGCACTCCCCGGACTCTGATGCCACAACTTCTTTCCGCCCCCAGGGCTTTCGCCCGCGGGTCGCAGATCGGCCCAGGGGTTCATCTCGTACCCCGTGGGCATCCGGATGCGGCGGCCCTTCGCCGCATCGCCGCTGTCGTGCTCCGGCTGCGGAAGGGGCTCCGCCAGCCGGGCCGCCACCACCTCGAGACCGCCTTCGGCGCGCAGTTCGGCCAGTTCGGCGAGGTTCCAGGCGGCGGAGCCCACCACGCTGAGGCTGCGCGGTCCCCGTCGCTGCACCACCCCGCGCACCAGCAGCAGCCAGGAGTGGAAGACGGTGTGGGCGCAGGCGTCGTGGGAGTCGTCGAAGAAGGCGAGGTCGACCAGGCCCGTGCCGTCGTCGAGCGTGCTGAAGATGACCCGCTTGCCCGAGCGGATCGGCGGGGTCTGGGTGGCCGCCTTGGCCCCCGCGACCAGCACCGTCTCGCCGTGCCGTGCCGAGCGCAGCCGGTGGGCCGGCACCACGCCCAGCTCGTCCAGGAAGGCGCGGTGGTCGTCCATCAGATTGCGCGAGGCGTCCATGGAGAGCACGCCCAGCTCGGCGCTGAGCCGTTCCGCCGGGGAGAGGTCGGGCAGCCCGGCGGAGGCCGTCCGCCGTCCGCCCTCCAGGGGGAGCTGGCCGCCTCCTCCGCCCCGGGCGCCCCGGTGCAGTTCGGTCAGGTGCAGTTGCAGATCGCGGCGGTTGGCGCCGAACGGGTCCAGTGCCCCGACCTGCGCGAGCCGCTGGGCGACGGGACGGCTCGGCCGGGAACGCTCCCAGAAGTCGAGCAGGGAGGAGTACGGCTGCCCGGCCTCGATCCGCTTCGCCTCGGCCTCGCTGATGCCGTGCACATCGCGGAGGGCGAGCCGGAGCCCCCACCGCTCGGCGGAACCCCCTTTTTCAGACACCAGTTCGATACGGTGGGTGGCTCCCGACTTGTTCACGTCCAGCGGCAGGATCGGCACCCCGCGCCGCCGTGCGTCCGCCAGCAGCAGCCGCTTCGGGTACATCCCGGGGTCGTGCGTGAGCAGGCCCGCGTAGAAGGCGGCCGGGTGATGGGCCTTCAGCCACGCCGACTGGTACGTCGGTACGGCGAAGGCGACCGCGTGCGCCTTGCAGAAGCCGTAGGAGCCGAACGCCTCGATGATCTCCCAGGTGCGCTGAATCGTTTCCGCGTCGTACCCGTTCGCCGCCGCCTGCTGAGCGAACCAGACCCGGATCCGCCCCTGCGACTCCGCGTCGGACAGCCCGCGCCGCACCCGGTCGGCCTCGTCGCGCCCACAGCCGGTCATGATGTCCAGGATGTGGATGACCTGCTCGTGGAAGACGACGACGCCGTACGTCTCCTTCAGCGGCTCCTCCAGGTCGGGGTGCGGATAGCGGGTGGGCGCCCGCCCATGGCGCGCCTCGATGAACGGTCGCACCATGTCGGCCGCGACCGGACCGGGCCGGAACAGCGAGATGTCCACGACCAGGTCGTGGAAGCCGGCCGGCTGGAGTCGCCCGACCAGGTCCCGCTGGCCCGGCGACTCGATCTGGAAGCAGCCCAGGGTCTCGGTGGAGCGGATGAGGTGGTACGTCGCCGGGTCGCCCGGCGCCAGGGCGTCCAGGTCGATCCGCTCCCCCGAGGCCCGCTCCACCTCCGCGACCGCGTGCGCCATGGCGGACTGCATCCGCACCCCGAGCACATCGAGCTTGAGCAGCCCCAGCTCCTCGACGTCGTCCTTGTCGAACTGGGACATGGGAAAGCCCTCGCCGCTGGTCGGCATGACCGGCGTACGGGCGAGCAGGGAGGCGTCGGAGAGCAGGACCCCGCACGGGTGCATGGCGACCCCACGGGGCAGGGCGTCCAGGGCCTCGACCAGCTCCCACAGCCGGCCGTACTTCTGCCCCTCCTGCCGCAGCTCCCCCGCCAGCCGCCTGAGCTCGGGCAGTTCCTCCAGCGCCGCGCGGGCGTCGCGGGCACGGATGTGCGGGAAGGACTTGGCGATGCGGTCGATGTCGGCGGGGTCCATGGACAGGGCCGCGCCCACGTCGCGGATCGCATGGCGGACGCGGTACGTCTCCGGCATCGCGACCGTCGCGACCCGCTCGGTGCCGAAACGGTCGATGATCGCGCGGTAGACCTCGAGGCGGCGGGCGGACTCCACGTCGACGTCGATGTCGGGCAGGGCCAGCCGGCGCTTGGACAGGAAGCGCTCCATCAGCAGCCCGTGCTCGACCGGGTCGGCGTGCGCGATGCCGAGCAGGTGGTTGACGAGGGAGCCCGCGCCGGAGCCGCGCGCGGCGACCCGGATGCCCATCTTCCGGACGTCGTCCACGACCTGGGCCACCGTGAGGAAGTAGGACGCGAAGCCGTGGTGGGCGATGATGTCCAGTTCGTCGTGCATCCGCTCCCAGTAGGCGCGCCGGGTGTCGTAGCCGCGCAGCACCATGCCCGCCGCCGCCCGGGAGGCGAGCGCGCGCTGGGCGGTGCGGTGGCCGGCGCCGACGAGGTGCGGCTCGGGGAAGTGGACCGTGCCGATGCCGAGGTCGTCCTCGGGGTCCACCAGGCACTCGGCGGCCGTCGCCCGGGTCTGCTCCAGCAGGCGGTGGGCGGTGTCGCGGCGGTAGCCGGCGGCCTCGACGATCCGCTCGGCGGCCGTCAGCATGGCCGGCGCGTCCTTGAGCCAGGCTTCCCCGGAGTCCAGCTCCTTGGTGGGGTCGATGGGGACGAGCCGGCGGGCGGCGTCCAGGACGTCGGCGACCGGCCCGAGCCCGGGGTCGGCGTACCGGACGGCGTTGCTGAGCACGGGGCGCACCCCCTGCTCGGCGGCGAAGCCCACGGTACGGGCCGCCAGGCGCAGGGAGCCGGGGCCGGTGCCGGGACCGGTGCGGCCGTGCCAGACGGCCTCCAGGCGCAGGGCGTCGCCGTAGACCTCCCGCCAGGGCGCGAGAAGCCTGGCCGCGCGGTCCGGGCGCCCCACGGCGAGGGCGCGGCCCACGTCGGACTCGGGGCCGAGCAGGACGGTCAGACCGTCGGCGTGGTTGTCGGTCCAGAACAGCAGGGGGGTTCCCGATGGGGGCCGCCCCTGCCCATGGGGGTCCCCCCGCTCGAGCGAAGTCGAGAGTGGGGGAGAAGTCGAGAGCTTGGGGGAGGTATGGGCGGCGCTGACCAGTCGGCACAGGTCGGCCCAGCCGCGGGCGCCGTCCCGGGCCAGGAAGACCGCGCGCGGTGTCGACTCGTCGATGAAGGCACCGCCGCGCACCGGGGTGCGGCGCCGGTCCCGTCGTACGGGCTCCGCGGCCTGCACCGCCAGGTCCACGCCGAACAGGGGACGGACACCGGCCTTCGCGCAGGCCTTGGTGAACCTGACCGCGCCCGCGAGGGTGTCCCGGTCGGTGAGCGCGAGGGCGTCCATGCCCTGCTCACCGGCGCGCTCGGCCAGCCGCTCCGGGTGCGAGGCGCCGTAGCGCAGGGAGAACCCGGAGGCGGTGTGCAGATGCGTGAAGCCCGGCATCCGCACCTCCCGTGGCCGTGAGCCCCGTAAGCGGCTCTCGAACGTCCGTTCCCATCTACCCCACCCCCACCATAGACCAATTTTCGAACTAGCGTGCGACATCCGCGCGCCCCCGCCTCACCTGCGTAAACGCCGGATGATCAACCCCGGCACATCGAACAGTCCCGCCCCCATCACACGCGGGACGGGACTGTCACGGGGAGCCGGCCGGTCAGCCGGTCAGCCGGTCAGCCGGTCAGCCGATCCTGGCACCCGTCGCCGAGAGCGCCTCGGTGACCGGCTGGAAGAAGGTCTGGCCTCCCGAGGTGCAGTCGCCGCTGCCGCCGGAGGTGAGGCCGATCGCGGCGTCGCCGTCGAAGAGCGCGCCGCCGCTGTCACCGGGCTCGGCGCAGACATCGGTCTGGATCAGACCGCTGACCGTGCCCTCCGAGTAGTTCACGGTGGCGTCCAGACCGGTGACCGTGCCGGAGTGGACCTGGGTCGTCGAGCCGCTGCGGGTCACCTTCTCGCCGACGGTCGCGTCGGCCGCCTTGGTGATCGACTGCGTGGAACCGTCGTAGAGGTCGACCGCGCTCGGGTGGTCGACGTCCGCGGTGTACTTGACCAGGCCGAAGTCGTTGCCCGGGAAGCTGGACTGCGCGTTCTCGCCGATCGCCTTGCCGCTGGAGTCCGACCAACTGGAGATCGAGTGGGTGCAGTGTCCGGCGGTCAGGAAGTACGGCCGGCCGTCCTTGACCACGTTGAAGCCGAGCGAGCAGCGCCCGCCGGAGCCGGTGATGGCGTCGCCGCCCGCGACGAAGGGCTCGAACGTACCTTGTGAGCGCCTGAGTTCGGCCTTCTCACCGAGCCCGTCGACGACGTGGGTGAGCCGCGCCCACTCCTCCTCGGACACGGTCCGGTCGGCCGTGACGACGACCTTGTCGGTCCTGGGGTCGGTCGCCCAGGACGTCCCGGGGAGCGCCGCGTCCTTCTGGAGCGTGGTGCGGGCGCCGGCGAGCTCGGCCAGGGAGTTCCGGACGACTCTCGCCCGGGCGCCGGCCGCCTGGACGGACTTCGCGGCCGACTCGTCGAGCACATTGACGACGAGCTGTTGCGTCTTCACGTCGTAATACGTTCCGGCCGCGTCGGAACCCAGGTTCTCGCCGAGCGTCGAGGCGAGCTTTCCGGCCGCGACGGCAGAGAGAGTGCGGGGCGCTCCGGTCTGCGAGGTCTCGCTCGCGTTCGCATTCTGGAAGGTCACGCCCGCGGCGATCAGCGCGGCAACGGCCGCGCCGGCCAGGACGGCCCGGCGCCCGGGTATGCGTCGGTGCTTCAACTCACGTCCTCCTGTGGGGGGTCGGCCGCGGGGAGTGTGGGGATCGCCGCGACCGGAAGGCGTACGGGCACGGAGGCGGCGCACCACACGGGCCACGTCCGCACCCACCGTGCGGCGCCCACTATTCCGAGGCCCCCGGGGAGCACACAAGGTCGACTTCAGGACGCGCACACGCCAACGGACGTGCGCCCCCAGGCCCGTGACCCGCCCCTTGTGCCTCCCGCCCTGATTCCCACTGCAAATGCCGAGAGAGGGTTATCCCTGTGCCGCCCACGAGGTCTAGTCCTGTCTGGATTCCTCCCCTGTGGACGCGGGCTCCAGGAGACAGAAGGGGAAGGGGGTTGCGCCCGCACCGATGCAAAAGGGAGCCCCCGCACACGAGATTTCTCGTGTGCGGGGGCTCCCCTGCCGCCGGCTGCGGGTCGCGCGGAGGTGCCGCTGGGGCGGGATCAGTAGACGTGAACCCCGTAGGCGCCGAGGGCCTCGGTCACCGGCTGGAAGAAGGTCGTACCGCCGGAGGTGCAGTCGCCGCTGCCGCCGGAGGTCAGACCGTAGGCGGTGGAGCCGCCGTACAGCGGGCCGCCGGAGTCACCGGGCTCGGCGCAGACCGTCGTCTGGATGAGGCCGTAGACGATGTCACCGCCGCCGTAGTTGACCGTCGCGTTGAGCGCGGTGACACTGCCGCTGTGCGTACCGGTCGTGGAGCCGCGGCGGTAGACGGTCGTGCCGACGGAGGGCGTGGCCGCGCGGGTGATGTCCTGGCTGCCCACGGTGCCCGACTTGGTCACCGAGCTGTTGGTGTAGCGCACGATGCCGTAGTCGTTGCCGGGGAAGCTGGAGCCGGCCGTGGTGCCGAGCGTGGTGGTGTGGGAGGAGTTCGACCACCAGGTGCCCGCGCCGTCGGTGCAGTGGCCGGCGGTCAGGAAGTAGTAGTTACCGCTGGAGTCCTGGACGTTGAAGCCGAGCGAGCAGCGCCAGCTACTCGCATAGATGGCGTCGCCGCCGGAGATCAGCTTGTTGAACTTGCCCGGGGTGTGCTTGATGGTGAGGGCGCCCGCGTTGCCGCCGGCCTCCTTCTTGATCTTCGCGATCTCGGCCTTGGAGACCGTGCTGTCGACGGTGACGACGACGCGGTTCGTCGCGGGGTCGACGGCCCAGGCGGTACCGGCGATGTCGGACCTGAGTACCGAGTCGCTCGCCTTGCCGAGCTGATTCGCACTGAAGGTGTGTGCGTCGCTCGCGTTCGCGCTGGGGACGGCGAACGCGGCAGCGGCCAGGAGTCCGGTGGCCACGGCGATCAGCCGGGTCCGTCTCGCGATACCGCTTGTGGGGTTGGTGCGCTTGATCCTCACTTGTCGTTCCCTCCAAGGGAAGTCGGGGGCCCACGTGGGGATGGGGCTCGTGAGGCGCAGCCGGGGGTAAGACCTGCCCGGATTCCAGACATGCCGTGCCCCTGACAAGCGCTGGGGGGAGTATTCGGCCGCGTGGCCGATCGGCGCAAGGGTGCCTTTCGGCCGTACAGCCTTCAACTTACCGACGGTACCGGAGGGTGCGGGAATTTCCGCGGAATTTCCCTACGACAGGCTGCGCTCCCCCGCCTCGATCGCGATGCCCAGCGTGTTGCCCGGCGGAGGGAACGGGCAGATGAAGTGGTCCGCGAAGGCGCACGGAGGAAGCAGGGAGCGGTTGAAGTCCACCGTTGTACGCCCCTCGGCATCGGGCGCCGGCGGCCGCAGGAACCGGAAGCGGTAGCTGCTGTCCCCGCTGGTGGCGTCGGCGAAGACGGCCCACAGCGAGCCGTCGTCCTCGACCGAGACCTGAAGGGTGAGGTCCTGCCCGTCGAGCGTGAAGGCCAGGACACCGCCGAGCCCGAGGCCGCGGTGGCGCCCGTCGGCGTTCTCCACACGTACGGTGCGGTGCTCTCCGTACGGGGTGAAGTGCCCCTCGACGGACCAGCGCGGATCGTGGGGAGTGGCGTCGATGCCCCGGAAGGCCCGGCGCCCGGGGGCGTCGGGGTCGTAGTCGCGCAGACCCCAGACGTCTTCGCGGACGAGGACCACCAGGCGGCGCTCTCCCGCCGCGACGCGAGCCCCGGTGACGGGGCCGGGATCGGCGCCGAGACGGATCTCGCCGCTGAAGGGCCGGCCGTCGACGGTCAGACCGTCGGTCTCGGTGGCCGTCAGCACCACTCCTTCCTCATCGGCCGCCCAGTACCCGGGGATGGCCGGAATTCGACCGTCCGGATAGTCCTCCAGCCAGTAGGTGCCGGTCAGCGCGAGCGGCCCGTAGGGCGCCGACACCTGCTCGGTACGGTGCTCGTGCCACTGCTTCCACTCGTCGGATGCGTCCGTCGTCATGTGATCAAGCCTTCCACAGCGGATCCGCCGGCCGGAGATGCGAGCGCAGCGTGGTTCCCGTGTATTCCGTGAGGGGCCGCGGATGAACCCATCGGCCGCGTCCGTCCGGACGAACAAGTCCGTCTCGAGCCGCCCGTACGGACTCCGCGGGCCGGGAAAGAGCCGCCTCGTAGCGCGGGTGTCAGCCGTCGACGACACGGCCGTGACGTCACGCGGCCCCGCCGAAGCCCGCCTCACACGGGTCGATGCCGGCCGGCGACCCCTCGGCGTCGCGGCGCAGCACCGCCTGCTCGACGGCCAGTTCGTAGGCGACGCGCTGTACCCGGTCGAACGCCTCGGCGACCTCGAGCACTTCGGGTGCGGCCCGGTCGGGCACGGCGAGCGGCGCGGGCGGTGGCGTCCGGCCCGGGGTGCCGTGCTGCACGGCGTCGAGCGTCCGCGCCAGCCGTATGCCGGCCACCTCCCGCGCCTGCTCGGCGAGAACGTCGAGCGGAGTGGAGACGGAGCGTACGCAGTCGAGGGCGAGGCGGCCGAGCGCGGCGACCGCCCCGAGCGCGAACATGACGAACATCAGCAGGTCGCGCCGGGCCGCGCCCTTCAGCCCGGCGGCACGGTTCTCGACATCCCGGCCGAGCGAGACCTGCACCGTGCGCAGGCCGTTGAGGGTGGAGGTCATGGACTGCCAGCAGGACACGGGCGGTACGGTGCGCGCGCCGAGGCGTCCGCCGCCCCGCACCGCGGCGCTCTCGTAGGCGAGCGCGCGGCGGGCGTCCGGGGTGCCGAGCGCCGCGTCGAGCCGCCACCGCTGGGCCCCGGTGGCCGAGCGCGGGAAGCTCTCCAGGGCGGCCAGCCTGCCCGCCCGGATCTGGAGAAAGCGGATGTAGTCGTCGGCGCGGAACCGTCCGGCGGTCACCGAGCCGAGGACGATGGCGTGCTCCTCGGCGGTGAACTCCTTGGCGCTGCCGAGGATGCGGAGCGCCTGGTAGGCGGCGCGCAGCCGGCCGTCGTGCACGTCGTCGAGGCCGAGCCCGAGCCGGTCGAGCACCGTGATGGCGGCGGTGAAGCCGTCGAAGGCCTCCTGGACCGTGCCGGTCCCGTCGTCGGCGTGCCGGCGGATCGCGACGAGGGCGTCGAGCGGCCGGAGGGACGCGCGCACGGCGGCGGCGACGGAGTCGTCGCGGCCCCTGAGCGCCTCCTCGAGCCGGGCACGGGCGGTGTCGGTGGCCCTGCGCCGCGCGGGCAGCCCGGCGCGGAACTGCCGTACGCCGCCCAGGTATCCGGTGGTCAGCCCGCGCTCCTTCTGCAGTGCGTGGACAAGCCCCTGGAGCGCGACGGAGAGCCGGGCGTTCGCGGCGGTGACGGCCGCGTTGCGGTACGCCGACAACTGCTCCGCGGCGGCCGCACCGAGCAGGGCGAGCAGCACGGCCAGGGCGAGGACGAGAATCCTCAGCAGCCTGGCACGGATGGTGACGTGCACGGACAGTTCAACGACCCCGCGGCGCTCCGGTCACCACATCATGTGCTTGTTTTACGTGGCGGAAACACTATTTCCTCAGTTACAGCCGCAGTCGCATCCGTCGCAACAGCAATCGCATCCGTCACAGCCACTACAGCAGTCGCCGCAGCACTCGCATCCGTCGCAGCAGTCACCGCAGTCCTGGCACGCCGCGTTCTTGCGCTCCCGGGTCCACGGATCCTCGTAGCTGCCACAGCACAACTGGCAGGTGCAGGCGAGCCCCAGCCACACGGCGCAGCCCGCTATCGGTCCGCGTCGCCGGGGCGGCCGCGGGGGCGGCGGGCCGGCCGGGCCGCCGGGCGTGTACGGGCCCGGCCCGCTCGGTGTGTACGGGCCGGAGGGCGGCGGGCCGTACAGTCCGGGCGTGTGCGAGCAGGAGGTGGTGCCGAACGCTCGGTCGACAGAGGTGCGGAGCTCGTGGGCGAGCAGGGCGTGCGCGAGCCGGCCGTCCGTGAACTCGACGTCGCGCAGCGCCAGCCGTATCCCGTGCAGCGCGTCGTCGGCGAGGCGGCGGGCCTCCTCCCGGGAGGTGCCGGTGGCGGTCAGCGGATTCCAGGCGCCTGAGGCCGCGTCGGCCTCCCGGTCCTCCACGGCGTCCAGCAGATGGGCGAGCCGCCCGAAGAGCCGTCCCGCCTCGGCCAGTGGTCCGGCGTTGCCGGGGCGCCCGGCCAGCACCGCCGTGTGTGCGAAGGCGGCGGCGGTGGCGGTCTCGGTCGGCTCGGTGACGGTCAGGACCGGGGTGCCGGGCCCGGCGAGCGCCTCGATGCCGGCCTGCCGGTCCACGGCATCCACGAGCACGGCGGTGTCGAACCCGATGTCGGAGCCGGTACGGGCACCGGCCCTGTCCCAGCCCTGCGCGACCCGGCGCGCGGCGAACGCGACGGGCCGGCGCGCCAACAGGCCGTCCCCGTCGGCCAGGTGGTCGCGCATCTTGGCGGAGGCGAGCACCAGCGAGACGGCGGCCGCGAGGCGTGCGCCCTCGCCCTGGGCGACGGAGGCGGTGCGCATCCCGCGCAGCGGGCAGGGCCCGGCGGTGCGCCGCCGGTCGTCGGTCCGCCCGGCCTGAGCCTCCGTCAGGACAGAGACGAGCAGCCCGTCGTAGTTGGTGACGAGCCGGGCGAGCTGTCCGTGGTCCCCGCGCAGGGCGAGACACAGACCGCACAGGTGCGCCATCCACTGGATCCCGAGACTCTCACCGAGCCGGTGCCGGCAGGGCCGGACGATTCCGAACACGACACTCCCCCGTGTCTGGTACGACGTTGAATTGCGGCAGCTTATCTGCCCCCTCGTTCACCCGTACGCACCGCTCGTCACCCATACGCCACCGCAAATAATATTTCACTCACAGTCAGCAGTGGTTTACCGGACGGCCCTTGGGACACGCGGGCTCTCGACGTATTGGCTGTGCACCAGTACCGTCACGAAACCCCCGCGCGGCGTCTATCCCCTTGGCGCCACATCCGCATCATGGACGACCATGGAGTTGCGAAAAGCCGGAAAGACCGCTGTGAGAGGAGGCGTCCATGGGATCGGTACGCAAGGCGAGTGCCTGGCTGGGCCTCGTCGACGACAACGATGACGAGCGTTACTACGACGACGACTACGCCGAGGGCCAGGACCAGGTCGATGCGTGGGTGACGGACCCGCGCGTGAAGGTCGCGTCGGACACGGCGGAGGAGAAGGGCCGCCGGATCGGCACGATCACCCCGGACAGCTTCCGGGATGCCCGGGCCATCGGCGAACTCTTCCGGGACGGCGTCCCGGTCATCATGAACCTCACGAACATGGAGCCCTCCGACGCCAAGCGCGTGGTGGACTTCGCGGCCGGTCTGATCTTCGGCCTGCGTGGCTCGATCGACCGTGTCTCCAGCCGTGTCTTCCTGCTGACCCCGGCGGACACGGAGATCGTCAGTGGCGAGGCCGCGAACCGTCACGGCGACGGTTTCTTCAACCAGAGCTGAGGCAGGGCCGTTCACCGGCCCTGCCCGCTTCGGGCCCGGGTCACCGGAAGGCGTCGAGCCCGGTGAGCGCCTTGCCCAGCACGAGCTGGTGCATCTCGACGGTGCCCTCATAGGTCAGCACCGACTCCAGGTTGGTGGCGTGCCGCATCACGGGGTACTCCAGGGAGATCCCGTTGGCACCGAGGATCGTACGCGCCGTACGGCAGATGTCGATGGCCTCGCGTACGTTGTTGAGCTTGCCGAAGCTGATCTGTTCGGGACGGAGCCGTCCCGCGTCCATACGCCGCCCCAGATGGTGGGCGAGCAGGATGCCCTTGTGCAGTTCGACCGCCATGTCGGCGAGCTTGGCCTGGGTGAGCTGGAACCCGCCGATGGGCCGGCCGAACTGTTCCCTGCTCCTCGCGTACTCGACGGCGGTCTCGAAGCACGAGCGGGCCGCCCCCATCGCCCCCCACACGATGCCGTACCGGGCGTGGGAGAGACAGCCGAGCGGCCCCTTGAGGCCGACGACACCGGGCAGTACGGCGTCGGCGGGCAGACGCACGTCGTCGAGGACGAGCTCACTGGTGACGGAGGCCCGCAAGGACCACTTGTGCCTGATCTCGGGAGCGGTGAAGCCGGGGGTTCCGCTGGGGACGAGGAACCCGCGGATCCCCTCGTCGGTGCGCGCCCACACGACGGCGACACCGGCGACGGAGCCGTTGGTGATCCACATCTTGCGGCCGTTCAGGACCCAGTCGGAGCCGTCGCGCTTGGCGTGGGTGCGCATCGAGGCGGGGTCGGAACCGTGGTCGGGCTCGGTGAGCCCGAAGCATCCGATGACCTCGCCGGCGGCCATGCCGGGCAGCCACTGCTGCTTCTGCTCCTCGCTGCCGAACCGGTGCACGGCGTACATGGCGAGGGAGCCCTGGACGGACACGAGGGACCGGATCCCGGAGTCGGCGGCCTCCAGCTCCAGGCAGGCGAGGCCGTACTGCACGGCGCTGGCCCCGGCGCAGCCGTAGCCGCTGAGCGACATGCCGAGGGCGCCCAGGGAGCCGAGCTCCCTGGCGAGCTCGCGGATCCCCGGCAGTTCGCCCTTCTCGTACCACTCGGCGACGTACGGCAGCACGCGCTCCGCCGCCCAGGTCCGCACCGTGTCGCGGATGGCGAGGTCCTCGGCGTCCAGCAGATCGTCGATCCCCAGCGGGTCGGCGGGATCGAAGGGCGGCAACGTCGGGGACGCGGTCATGGGGCAGCCTCCGTGACACTGAAAAACTAGCAGCGCTAGCCAGGACTGGTCGGGCCGACGGTACGACGTGCCGGGCCGCGCGTCCAGTACCGGGGTACCACCCCGCGCCACACCTTGCGCACGCCCCGGTCACGCCGAGACGCGGGAGTCCTCGGTCCTGCGCGGTGCCGGTACCAGGGCTTCGCCCGATGTGGAGGGCGGCTCGCAGTGCATGACCCGCGGCAGCCGTACCGCCATCACCGCGCCCAGCACCAGCAGGCCGGCACTGACCAGGAGCGTCACATGCAGGCCGTGGACGAAGGAGTCGCGCGCCGCAAGGCGCAGCGCCGCGCCCCGTGCTCCGCCGAGGCGGTCCGCTACCTGGTACGCCTCGCCCAGCGAATGGCCGGCGGCCCTGGACGCCGACGCCGGCACCCCGGGCACCGACGACAGGCCGGGCGTGTACGCGGCGTTCATCACGCTGCCCAGCAGGGCGATCCCGATGCCGGCGCCCAGCTGGTACGACGTCTCGCCGATCGCCGCGGCCCCGCCGGACTGCTCCTGCGGCGCCTCGCTCAGCATCGACTCGTACGCGCCGAACAGGGTCGTCTCCAGCCCGAAGCCGAGCAGGACGAAACCGGTCAGGAGCAGTCCGGGGTTGTCGTGACCGCCCATCATCGTGAGGGTGAGCACGGCGACGGCCGTCAGGCAGAAGCCGGACGACACCATCAGGCGGGGGCCGAAGCGTTGCAGCATGTGCGAGCCGACCAGGCCGGCCGCCATCGCCGCGAACGTCAGCGGCAGCAGCCGCAGTCCCGTCTGGAGCGGCGACAGTCGCAGCACCAGTTGCAGATACTGCGCCGCGATCAGTTCGAGGCCGACCAGCGCCAGCATCGCCAGCACGATGCATCCCACCGAGGTGCCGAAGGCCGGGCGGGCGAACATCCGCAGGTCCACCAGCGGGTGTGTGCGGCGCCGCTGCCGCCGTACGAAGGCGACCAGCAGGCCCGCGCCCGCCAGCAGCGGCAGCAGGGTGTACAGGCCCAGCGGCGACTGTCCGGCGCCGAGCCGCTTCACTGCGAGCACCAGCCCGAAGAGGCCGCCCGCCGCCATGAGCGCACCGAGCACGTCCCAGGGACCGTCGTGGTCGCCCTTCGACTCCGGCAGCAGCAGCCGCCCGACCGGCAGACTGACCAGCATCAGCGGGATGTTGATCAGGAAGACCGAGCCCCACCAGAAGTGCTCGAGGAGGAATCCGCCCAGCAGCGGCCCGATCGCCGCGCCCACCGCGGCCACCGCGCTCCAGATGCCGATCGCCAGCGCCCGTTCCCGCCGGTCTGGGAAGACCTGGCGCAGGATCGACAGGGTGGCCGGCATGATCATCGCGCCGCCCACGCCGAGCAGCGCCCGGGCCGCGATCAGCACCTGAGCGTCCTGGGCGAAAGCCGCCACACCGGAGGCGATGCCGAACAGGCCGTAACCGAACAGCAGGACGCGCCTGCGGCCGACGCGGTCGCCCAGCGTGCCGAAGAGGATCAGCAGCGAGGCGCAGACGAGCGGGTAGGTGTCGACGATCCAGAGCAGTTCCATCGCACCGGGCCTGAGGTCCTCGGTGACGGCGGGCATCGCGACGTGCAGCACGGTGGCGTCGACGGCGACGAGCAGCAGGCTCACACAGAGGACGACGAGGACGACCCAGCGGCTCGTACCCGCCCCGGCCGCCCGACGGCGCGGCGCAGCGGCGGCCGTGGTCGTCCCGGACATGTAGGCACCTCCCAGATGGTCCCTCGCTCCGGCGGATCCACGGGGTTGGGGACGCCCCCGCGACCGGTGCCGGGAGGAGCGGTATCCCGGGGGACGCAACGAAGCGAGTGAGCCGCTAGCGTACGCGAGTTCCCGGAGACGTCGCGTGGTGGACCTCTCACGTTCCCTTCGGAGAGGGTGTGGCGTGCGCCACCTCCCTCACGGCGCCCCACGTGACACGAGCCGTTCCGGTTCCCCGCGCCGTCGATAATCGGGCGCGTGAACGACCTTGTCCGGCGCACGACGCCGTCCCCCGCCGGCGCCGTGCGCCGGGCCGCCCCCGCCCTCGTGGGGTACGTGGCCGTCCGCGCCCTGGTCCTCGTCACGCTCGCCCTGTGGTGCGCGGCACGCGGCACGAGCCCGCACGCCCTGCTGGCCGCCCGCTGGGACTCGCTCTGGTACACCCGGGTCGCCGCGCTCGGCTACGGCTACGAGGTCCGCCTCCCGAACGGCGATGTCCACTCGAGCCTGGCGTTCTTCCCGCTGCTGCCGTGGCTGGAACGGCTCGGCGCCGCGGTGACCCCGCTGTCGTACGCCGACGCGGGGCTCGCCGTCGCCACGCTCGCCTCGCTCGCCGCGGCCTGGGGGATCTTCGCCGTCGCGGATCATGTGTACGGCCGCCGGACGGGCGTCTGCCTGGTCCTGCTGTGGGCGGTGCTGCCGGTCGGGATCGTGCAGTCGATGGCGTACAGCGAGTCCCTCTTCACGGCGCTCGCCGCCGGGTCCCTGTACGCGGTCCTCACCGGCCGCTGGGTGACGGCGGGTGTGCTCGCCTCCCTGGCGGGTCTGACCCGGCCGGTGGGCGCGGCCGTCGTGGCGGCCGTGTGGGCGGCGGCGGTCACCTCCTTCCTGCACGACCGGCGCACTCCTCCTGCGGGCGGCATCCCGTGGGTGCGCCGTGCGCTCGGCATGCTGATCGCCCCGCTCGGCGCCGCCGGTTACGTACTGTGGGTCGGCCGTCGCACGGGCCGGGGCCCTTTCGGCTATCTCGACGTCCAGGCGGGCTGGCACAACGGATTCGACGGCGGCTACGCCTTCGCCCGTTTCGTCGC
The DNA here is from genome assembly GCF_040644655.1 of Streptomyces sp. NPDC046931. Classification (NCBI taxonomy): domain Bacteria; kingdom Bacillati; phylum Actinomycetota; class Actinomycetes; order Kitasatosporales; family Streptomycetaceae; genus Streptomyces; species Streptomyces sp. NPDC046931. The sequence goes on along the minus strand of NZ_JBEYWX010000021.1, from coordinate 9,944 downwards.
GGGCAAGTTCGCCTCCTTCCCCTCGGCCCTGGCCGGCGTGGGACTGATCATCGGCGTGGCCTTGGTCGTCTGGCTGTTCGTGGTGTGCGTCCGGCAGGGCCAGCCGCTGCCGTTGCTGGTGTACACGGGTGTCGTCACGGCGCTCGCCCTGTGCGCGTCGAGCTACTTCGGCTCCAAACCGCGCTTGCTGCTGCCCGCTTTCCCCCTGCTGCTGCCCCTCGCCCGGGCGCTGGCCCGGGTGCGTCCGTCCAGGTCCGCGGCGGTGCTAGGCGGTGTCGCCGTGGCGTCGGCCGTGTACGGGGCGTTCTGGCTGAACGGCTCCGGTCCGCCGTGATCCACCCCGCCGGGACGCGGTGAGCGGCCGGATAATTCCAACCCAGCATTCGATGAACGAATAGATAAGAGCCATATAACCAAGCTCCTTGCCCTTCAATGGAATTGAAGGAGCAGCGGCGGGCTGATAACAGAATCCTTATAAATAGACCCCCTGTTGAGAGGAATCCCACATCACATCGTCATCACAAACCCGGTGATTCGGCCGGGCCCGCAGCTCACTCGCTGTAACGTCGATTGAGTGCGTACCGAACGAAAGCTGAGCCGTCTGGACCGGGTCTTCGCCCGGTTGGACCGTGAGCCTGAACGACCGGCCCACATTGACGTGCCCCGGATGAGCCGGCACCGAGTGGTTCTCTTCTCGGCAACCCTGGCCTTCTACGCGGCGATCGTGTGGGCCATCGTCGTCTCCTCCTGGCTGGTCCGGCTCGACTGGCAGGTCATGTTCTTCCGGCCGTACCAGCAGTGGCCGCAGATCCACGCGTTTCTCGACTACTACGTGGTACTGGGCCAGCGCGGCCCCACCGCCGTGATGGTGGCGGCCTGGCTGGGGTGGCGCTCGTGGCGGCAGCACACCCTGCGACCGCTGCTCACGCTGGGCGCCGCGCTGCTGCTGCTGAACATCACGGTGGGCTCCGCGAAGTACGGAATGGGCCGCCTCGGGCCGCACTACGCGACCGTCATCGGATCGAACGAGATGTGGCGCGGCGGCGATATATTCCCCTCCGGCCACACCGCGAACGCGGTGGTGACCTGGGGCATCCTGGCCTATCTGGCCTCGACGCCGCGGGCCCGGCGCTGGCTGTCCGCGCTCTCCGCGGTGACCTCCCTCGGCGTCGGCCTGACCACGGTCTACCTGGGGACGCACTGGCTGAGCGATGTACTCCTCGGCTGGGCCGCGGGGTTGTTGATCCTGCTGGCCCTGCCCTGGTGCGAGCCGCTGATCGCCCGCGCCGAGACGGCCATCCTCGACCTGCGGCACCGTCGGCGCAGCGGTCGTGCCCTCCCGGTGCCCGCACCGGCCCCCGTGGCCGCGCCCTCGCGGGTCGTCACCCCGCGTACGAAGGTGGACGAAGAGGCGCCGGTCAGGGAGCCGGTGGCCGCCCGCGCGGCCCGGCCGCCGGTCTATCTGGCCCCCGGGCCGCACACCACCCGTGCGGAGCGCACCCCGGTCACCTCGGCGGGCAGCCGCCGTCCGCCGCACGCGGAGCGGCTGCCGCGCGGCACCGCCCAGGCCCGGCCGCTGGCAGGCGGCTGAGCGCACCCCGCGGGGACCGGTACGCACAGCCTCCCCGCACGACGAAGGCCCCGGCTCGCACCCCCGAGCCGGGGCCTTCGGTCGTCGTCAGCCCTTCCAGCAGCGTCTGACCCTGCCGTCGACGACCTCGAAGTTCAGCCGTCCCACGCGGTACTCCATGGTGATGATCGTGCCCGGCGGCAGGGAGCGGACCGGGTCCCAGCCGCGCTCGCGGGCGAGCCGCTCCGCCCGGTGCGCCTCCAGGCCGACGTACGCCTGAGGGGAGTCCTCGGGTTCGGCGTCCGGTGAGGGAATGGGTGCCATGCCGCCACGTTAGGCCGCGGGCTCCCGCCGCGGAAGCCCGGTTGGCCGCCCCACGTGCCACTCGTACCTCTCCGGTCACGCTTCTGTCACAGAATCACGACACCCGTTTCGCCCCGGCAGCGTCACACGTGCGAGGGATTCCGTATGTGCCACGCCGCTCTTCGAACGCAATTCGGAGCCGGTCGGAGGACGCTCGGAAGGGGTTCGCAATAACCCCGCGGAAAGCGTGGCCCGCAGTTCGCTCCCGGCTCTTTCCATTCCGAGTCGGGGAGCGCGCGCACCACCTGACACCGCATAGGAAATGCACGGCTTCGGCACAGAATCCCCATGCACGCCCCCTGTCGGAGCGTGCATGGGGACGCGCATCACGGCGTGAGTCCGCGCGCGTACCGAGCCGCGGGCCGTGGCAGGCCCGGTACGCGACGAGCGAGGGGGCAGGCGATGGGGACGGACACAGCACAGGCGGCCGGGGCTGCCCTGCGGGCGAGGCGGCCGGGGCGACGGGTCGTCGACTGGCTGACCACCACCGACCACAAGAGGATCGGCCACCTCTATCTGGTCACGTCTTTCGGGTTCTTCCTGGCCGGCGGGGTCATGGCGCTGCTGATGCGCGCCGAGCTGGCCCGGCCGGGTCTCCAGATCATGAGCGCCAGCCAGTACAACCAGCTGTTCACGATGCACGGCACGATCATGCTGCTGCTGTTCGCCACCCCCACCTTCGCGGGCTTCGCGAATGAGATCATGCCGCTTCAGATCGGCTCCCCCGATGTGGCGTTCCCCCGGCTGAACATGCTGTCCTACTGGCTGTTCCTGTTCGGCGGGCTGATCGTGCTGGGCTCCCTGCTGACGCCGGACGGCGCCGCCGACTTCGGCTGGTTCGCCTACGCGCCGCTGAACAGCCTGAACCACACTCCGGGCATCGGCGCCGACATGTGGATCCTGGGTCTGGCGCTCGCGGGCTTCGGGACGATCCTCGGCGCGGTGAACTTCCTGACGACGATCGTCGGGATGCGCGCGCCGGGCATGACGATGTTCCGGATGCCGATCTTCACCTGGAACACCCTGTTCACGTCGATCCTCATCCTGATGGCGTTCCCCGTGCTGGCCGCGGCGCTGCTGGTGCTGGAGGCGGACCGGCGGTTCGGGGCCCAGGTGTTCGAGGCGGCGAACGGCGGGGCGCTGCTGTGGCAGCATCTGTTCTGGTTCTTCGGCCACCCCGAGGTCTACATCATCGCCCTGCCGTTCTTCGGGATCATCACGGAGATCATCCCGGTGTTCAGCCGCAAGCCGATCTTCGGCTATCTGACGCTGGTCGGCGCGACGATGGCGATCACGGGTCTGTCGGTGGTCGTGTGGGCGCACCACATGTTCGCGACGGGCGCCGTGCTGCTGCCGTTCTTCTCCTTCCTGTCGTTCCTGATCGCGGTGCCCACGGGCGTGAAATTCTTCAACTGGAGCGGCACGATGCTGCGGGGCTCGCTGTCCTTCGAGACGCCGATGCTGTGGGCGACCGGCTTCCTGGTGTCGTTCCTGTTCGGCGGGCTGACCGGGGTGATCCTGGCCTCTCCGCCGCTGGACTTCCATGTCACCGACTCCTACTTCGTGGTCGCCCACTTCCACTACGTCGTCTTCGGCACCGTCGTCTTCGCGACCTTCGGCGGCTTCTACTTCTGGTGGCCCAAGTTCACCGGGAAGATGCTCGACGAACGGCTGGGCAAGATCCACTTCTGGACGCTGTTCCTCGGCTTCCACATCACCTTCCTGGTGCAGCACTGGCTGGGCGCCGAGGGCATGCCGCGCCGGTATGCGGACTATCTGGCCGCCGACGGGTTCACCGCGCTCAACACGGTCTCCACGATCGGGGCGTTCCTGCTCGGGATGTCGACGCTGCCGTTCCTCTACAACGTCTGGCGGACCGCCCGGTACGGCACCAGGGTCGAGGTCGACGACCCCTGGGGCTTCGGCCGCTCCCTGGAGTGGGCGACCTCCTGTCCGCCACCGAGGCACAACTTCGTCACGCTGCCCCGGATCCGCTCCGAGTCCCCGGCGTTCGATCTGCACCATCCCCGGTACGCCTCTCAGGTCCCGCAGCCCGAGCCAAAGCGGCATCAAGCCGGTCACGAGCCGACCTGATGGCGTCCGTGAGCCCCTGCGGCTCCAGCACCTCGAACGCGAAGCCGGTCATCATGATGTGAACGACCATCACATCGAGGCTCGCGGCGCCCGTGCGCAGCAGACAGCTGGTCCCGGTCTCCGCCTCCAGGACCCCCGCCGACGGCGAGATCCGCTCGGCGGCCTCGTGCAACGGCACCAGCAGCCGTACGACGGCCTGTGCGGCGTAGGCGCGCGTGGAGACGCCCCGCGAGACATAGGCGGCCAGGTCGTCCGCCGGTGGTGTGCGCGGCGTGAAGCGGGGGCCGTGCGGCGGCTTCGGGGTGATGCGGTCGACGCGGAAGGTGCGCCAGTCCTCCCGGTCGAGGTCCCAGGCGACCAGATACCAGCGCCGCTCGGTGCACACGAGGCGGTGCGGTTCGGCCGTACGGCGGGTGGGGGCGCCACTGTGATCGCGGTACTCGAAGCGCAGCCGCTCCGCGTCCCGGCACAGGTGGGCGAGTTCCGTGAGGACGGCCGGGTCGACGGCGGAGGGCCAGGGGGGCCGCAGCATCGGCACGGTGAACGCGTTGAGGGCGGCCACCCGGCGGCGCAGCCGGTCCGGCAGCACCTGTTCGAGTTTGGCGAGCGCGCGCACGGAGGTCTCGCCGATGCCCTCGATACCCTGCCCGGCGGCCGTGCGCAGCCCCACCGCCACGGCCACCGCCTCGTCGTCGTCCAGGAGCAGCGGCGGCAGCTGGGCCCCCGCGCCGAGCCGGTAGCCGCCGCCGGTGCCTGGGCCGGCGTCGACGGGGTAGCCCAGCCCGCGCAGCCGGTCCACGTCGCGGCGCACGGTGCGGGAGCTGACGCCGAGGCGTTCGGCGAGGTCCGCTCCGGACCACTCGCGGTGGGTCTGGAGCAGGGACAGCAGGCGCAGCAGTCGTGCCGAAGTCTCCAGCATGGCCCGAGTCTGCCAGCCCTTGCGGACAACTACTGTCCGCGAGGGGGCTCAGTCCCTTGCGCTCACGGTCACCGACAGGTCGTTGTCGACCGTGTAGTACGGCCAGGCCTCGACCGGGCCGTGCTCAGCCCGCACGGCGGCCCTCGGATAGCGGAAGACGGGCTTCTTGTCCGCGATGTCGTCGAGCAGCCGCGCGATCCGCACCTGTGGCCCCCCAGCCCCGCCAGGGTGCAGCCACAGGTCCCAGAGGCCGGGGCCGAGCGGCGCGTAGGGCACCGTGAAGCCGAACTCCGCCTCACGCCCGGTGACATCGGCGCGCAGCACGGACCGCGCGCCGCCCCGCTCGCGGATCTCGGCGTGGGCGTCCGGCGCGAGCCCGGTGCCGTACACCCGGCCGGTCACCCGCAGCTCGTCCTCGTCGACCCGCAGGTCGCCCGCCTCGGCATGCGGGGCGCGCAGCCAGCTGCGGACGGCGAGGGTGCCGTTCTTGGCCGTGTAGGGGATGCGGACGGCGATCCGGGCCGCCGTGCCGCCGGGCGCGCGGTCCACCAGGGAGCGCAGGTCGTGGATGCCGGGTGCCAGGGGGCGCGGCTCGCCGTCGGCGAACCGGGCGTAGGCGTCCCAGCGGCCCTCGGGCAGGTCGACGCCGCTCGGCAGGGCAGCACGCAGCCGGCCGTCCTCGGCCGGTGCCAGCGGCAGCGCGGTCTCCTCGCCGTCGCGGCGGCGCAGCACCAGGTGGGCGGGGCCCGCCTGCCCGGTGCCGGGAGCAAGGTCGAAGGTCAGCCCGCCGGCGGCGTCGGCGACACAGTCGGCGCGCTGGGGCGCGGCGGAGCCCGTGTGCCGGTCGCGTGGGGCCTCGGTCATCATGCGGGGCGCCCCCTTCGCAGTGCGCCGCGACCGGCGTCGCGGACGGCCTGGGCACCGCCGATCAGGGCCGCCCGGGTGCGGTGCAGCGAGCCCCGCAGCCGGCTGCCGTGCGGGGCGGTGGCGGTGAACAGGGATTCATAGCGCTCGGCGATGCGGGACGGGTCGAAACGCGCGGCGTTGTGCAGGGCCGCGGCGGCCATCCGCTGCCGCAGCGCATCGTCGTCGATCAGTTCCAGCAGGCCGGTGGCGACGGCGTCGGCGCTGCCGGGCGCGACGAGGCGTCCGTCGACGCCGTCGTGGATGATCTCGCGGGGTCCGTGCGGGCAGTCGGTGGAGACGACGGGCAGTCCGCAGCGCATGGCCTCGACGATGGTCATGCCGAACGACTCCGTGCGGGAGGTGACGGCGGCGAGGGAGCCCTTGGCCCACTCGGGCTCGATGGGGTGGGCGGGCCCCATGAGGTAGACGTGGTTGTACAGACCGAGGCGGTCGACGAGGGCGCGCAGCTCCTCCTTCTGCTCGCCGCCGCCGTAGATGCGCAGCCGCCAGTCGGGCCGCTCGGCGCGTACCCGGTCGAAGGCGGTGACGAGGAGGTCGTAGCGCTTGACGGGCGCGAGCCGCCCGGCCGCCACCACCCACTTTCCGGTGCCGTCGGCGGGGGCGACGGGCGGGGCGGGCACGGGGTTGGGCAGGGCCTCGATCCGCACGCCCGGCAGCCGCATCCGGGCGCGGTAGGCACCGGCGTCGGCCTCGGTGGTCGTGGTGAGGACGTCCAGACTCGGATAGGCGCCGCGCAGGACCACACGCAGGGCCTTGGAGTGGCTGTCGAGGGTGAGGTGTTCCTGGCCGACGCGGAGCGGGCCGCGCCGGGTCTGGCGGGCGAGGTGCACGTTGAGGCCGGGCCGCGTGGCGACGACCACGTCGGCCTCGGTGGACGCGAGGTGCTCACCGATGCGGCGGTCGGTCAGAAGGCTGTACTGCCGGTAGCGGCCCTCTGCGCGCGGGAGGATCCGCGCGGGCCGCTCCAGTTCGGGGTGGCCGTGGTCGGGGCCGTCCGGGCGCAGGTCGACGAGGTGGCGCAGCCGGACGCGCGGGTCGGGAGCGAAGACGGGCTCCTCGCGGTGCCGGAAGACCGAGACGATCTCCACGTCGTGGTGCTCGGCCAGCGCGCTCGCGAGGTTGTACGTCGTGCGGTTGGTGCCTCCGATCCCGTAGGCGTTGTGTATCAGGAAAGAGATGTGCATGCGTCCCTGGATTCGTCGTCCGTCCCCTGCCGCTCGATTAGACCCGGAGATGCGGTGGAGGAGGGAGCCGCATGGCCATGTTGTGCCGCAACGGTTGTCCCATCGGTAGCCGTTGCGGGGAACCTTCCGGCCGTCGAACGCATCAGGGTTCGCGGGCCGCGCCCGGCGGTGGCCTGGACGGCGCGGGCCCCGGCGTCGTCTCGGGGACGCCGGGGCCCGGGAGCCGGACCGGTCAGAGGGCGAGCCGCTGCCCGGGCACGATCAGGTCGGGGTCAGCGCCGATGACCGCCCTGTTGCGCGCGTAGAGCCGTTGCCAGCTGGTTCCGTGCCGCTCGGCGATGCCGCTGAGGGTGTCGCCGCTGCGGACGGTGTAGTCGCCGCGGGACGCCCCGCGACCGGTGTGTCCCGTCGAGTGCTCCGGCGCCTTCGAAGGCCGTTTCGAGGGCGCGGACTTGGTGGTGGCGGACGCCGAGGCCGACGAGGACGACTGCGACGAGTGCCTGGCCGTCGTGGCGCCCGAGGCGGCGGGCGCGGTCCCGCTCGCTCCGGCCCGCCCGGAGCAGACCGGCCATGCGCCCCAGCCCTGTGAGTGCTGGACCTTGGTGGCAACGGCGATCTGTGTCTGCCTGGAGGCCTGGTCGGCGGTCGGGGCGTAGGCCGTGCCGCCGTACGCCCGCCAGGTGCCGGCGGAGAACTGGAGTCCTCCGTAGTAGCCGTTGCCGGTGTTGATGTGCCAGTTCCCGCCGCTCTCGCACTGGGCGATGCGGTCCCACACGCCGCCGTCGGCCGCGGCGGCGTCGCCGGTCGCGGCGAGCAGTCCGAGCGGGGCGAGCAGGGCCGCTCCGGCGAGGACCGCCGTCGTACGGGTCATACGGGTCTTACGGGTGTTATCGGCACATTCAGACATGTAATTCCCTCTCCACATACCCGGGATCCCCCAAGGCGGAGCGCGTCGGCCCGCGCATGGAACGCGGTCGTCGCGCACCGCCCCGCCCGCCGGAGATGGTGCTGCGCGCCGGCTGTGCGGCGCGGCCGGTGGACGTACCCGGGCGGTGCTCGTTGCACACGGCGGAGGAATCTAAGGAGGGTGGCCGCCCGGTATCAACCAACTCCTTGTCATTCCAGGCCAGTTCGACGTTACCGAGGGTATCGACGATTTCCGGCCAACCCTTTCATTCGCTGATTTCAGGATTTTTCGACCACTCGAACTCGCCGCCTGTGACTCACCTCACGCAATCAACTGATCCGCCCAGCCCGGGAGTTGACACTGAGTAACCCATTCCGCCCGGCCCTTCACGCTGCGCGTCGGATGGTTCGATTCCGTTCGCCCCCGGGCGTGACTCCGGCCACAGATCACCCGTTGTCTTCTTCATGAGCCGGGGACCGCCGGACTCATGGGCCGGGAGCCACCCGGCACCGTCACGCACCGCATCCCGAGGGAGCCACCCGTGCCGCGCATGCTCGACGTCAGCGACGCCGTACGCGCCGAGATCGGCGACGAAGAAGCCGACCGGCTGCTCGCCGGAGAGAACGCACCGGGCAGTTACGACTGCACCTCCTGCCGCACGCCGGGCGACTCCGAGCAGGAGCGCACCAGCACCGTCCTGTTCATCGGCGAGGAGACCGCCGTCCTCGCCTTCGCCCATGCCACCTGCCTGCCCTCCCAGGTCGTCCAGGTCACGGAGGAGCAGCTGCAGGGTGCCGTCCGCTCCATCACCGCCGACACGGGAGGCGTCCGGAACGCGCCCGAGCAGGCCGTGCTGGGCGTCACCAGCGGACTCGTCCTGATCGCCGGGGAGCTGCACCCGGCGCTCGTGGTGGAGCCGACCGCGCCCATCATGCGCCCCGGCGGCACGGGAGTCGGCGACGACTTCCTGCCCCTGCTCGTCGAGCAGGGCTTCATGCCGCTCACCGAGATCGCCGCGGTGCCGCCCGTGCTGCACGGCTGGTCGGTGCTGCTCGCCATGGGCCAGTTGCACGCGGTGCTCCAGCCCGGCGGGGTCGGTGGGCAGCCGGTCGCCTGGTGGCAGGCGCATCAGCCGCTCCAGGTCACCGAGGGCTGGCGGGCGGCCGCCAACAAGCACCAGCAGGTGCTGATGTTCGCGGCGCCGGTGGGCTCGATCGGCCGCCAGCCGCGGGAGGACCTGCTGCGGGACGCGCTCGACAAGGCGGCCGCGAACGGCAAGCTCGTCGCCGCCGCCCTGCCCCTGGCGGGAACCTGAGGCGCGGGCCCGTCCACCGGGGCATAGGGGGCCGTGGTGGTCGTGCCGTTTCCCGTGCCCCGACACCGCCCCGCGCCCGAAGGCGCCGCACCGCTCTCTCGGGAGATAGACCCTGACGAACCGGACCAATCGACCGCATCCCTTGGGCAGCGGGGTCGTTGGCACCTACGTGCACGCATACGACGTCCCCCGCCGCCAGTCCTATCAACCGATCCCCTCCGGGCGAGCGGCCCAGGACCCTTCGGCCGGCGCATCGACCACGCCGATCTACGACGAGCTGTACGCCGAGTACGTCCGGTCCTTCCGGGCCTGCCCGGGCGACCGCAGCGGCGAGGAGGAGCTGGGCTTCGTCGCCTTCGCCCTCTCCTCGCACGACACGGGCTCGTACGGAACCGGGACGTACGGCACGGGGACCTACGGCACCCGCCATGGCACCCCCCAGCACGCCACCGGTCATCTGGCGTCCCAGCACGGCCAGTCGGCCACGGCCACCACCATCTGGCAGCAGGTGGCACGGCAGGCCGGAGGGATGCATCCCGTCCCGGCGCTGCCGCCGGCACCGCGCAGAGGGCTGTGAGCGACGTGCGAGAGGGGCGGCCCGCCTCGGGCCGCCCCTCTCGCACGTCGCTGTGTCCGTTACGTCACTTCTTCTTGCCGCGCTTATC